>JANYDO010000069.1 GCA_025363605.1 Candidatus Kapaibacterium sp. | reverse complement strand
TCAAAATCAAACTCAGGAACGTCGAAATTGTCATCCTCAGTCTCATCATTGGGATTCTGGTTGGGTTTCATATTTTTCTCTTTCGTTGAGATTAGCTCTTCTTGCTGAGTAACTGTTTAGGTAGGCAAATTAACGTTTTTTATTAAATTTCGGCATATTTTCTAATGCCATTATTCCAATAATCCCAAAAACCAGATGATTTTGTAAAAACGGCAATAGGAATCGTAAAAAAACAGACGCTTTATAACACAAATTGCTGCTTGTGAGTCAAATTTTAGTAAAAAAGCAAAATGCCTACCTAAACAGTTACTTTTTTTCTTCTGAATATGACAACAACATCAAGATTTCAAGCGTTGTGTGCAGTATTTTGTTTCGTATCTACATTGAACCTTTCTGCCCAAGAAATTCCGACACAACTACCAAGTTCATCTGTAATAAATGCGCCGCAGGATTTTTTTAGCTTTGGCCTCAGTTACCAGCAGCCTTTTGGCAGTCCGTATTTTGCTTTGCAGCTCTCGCCTATGTTTTCGGCTATGTATGCCCATAAATTTACTCCTTTCTTGGAAGTCGAAGCGGCACTACACTTTGCTGGGCGTGGCTCTCAAGAGCGAGGAGCCATTGGCGGCTCAATGTCTTCGGTGCAGACAGGCGATATTTCAGCAATGTTCACACCATTTGCCGGAAGCGGCAATAGTGGATTGGAACGCCTACGTATTGGTGGCGGAATCTCTTTTCAAAATAGAGCTTTTGTGGGAACAGGAATTTTTAGTAATGAACAAGGGCAATGGGAAGTACGCGACATTTTTTCATCGTATCAGAAATTAGGGGCTACGGTTAAACTTGATTATATCATCCCTTTAAGTACGAATGTTGAAATGGGCATACGAGCGCAAATACATATTTTTCAGGTTCCACCCATCAACCAAAGCCTTGCCATTCCCCTAGCGCGAGTACCATTATTGCCAACGATAAGTCTCGGCGGCTTTATTCGATTTGGCTGGTAAATACCGTTGCTGTACCAGCGCACATCGTTTTTTGAAAAAATGCTGTGAGAAAGTGATAACAATAATGAAAATTCTCGTGCTTGGCATCACGCTTCACTACTTGTTTTTCTTCACTTACGTTCTTTGTTAGGATTTGATTTTCTCGTAAAAATTGCGTATATTTAGGGCTTTGTCAAAATTCCCATGCTCTCGGCACTGACAACACAATATGGCAAAACCCCTTAGTATCCTCTTCGTTGCAAGCGAGATTTACCCTATCGCCAAGACCGGTGGCGTGGCAGACGTTGCCTACGGTCTTCCGCTTGCCTTGCGCGACCTTGACCACGACGTGCGCGTGATGTTGCCGAAATACGGCGCTATCAGCGAGCGTAAGAACAAAATTCACGAAATCAATCGTTTGAAAGATATTCCGATTGATGTGGGTGCGGTACGCGAATTTGCAACCGTGAAATCGTCGTCCATCGTCAATACGCGCACAAAAGTGCAAGCATACATGACAACCAATAAGCCTTATTTTGACTCTAAATGGGGCTTATACAACGACCCGGAAACCGGCGAAGAATACGCAGACAACGACGAGCGTTTTATTTTCTTTGCGCGGTCAGTGATTCAGACCTGTACGCTTTTAGGATGGATACCGCAAGTCGTCCATGTTAACGATTGGCATACGGCACTTGTTGCAGCTTATATGCGCACGATTTATGCTCAACAGTTCAAGAATACGAAAATCGTTCTGACGATTCATAATGTTAGCAACCAAGGTGTATTTCCTCTCAAGGATACCTTTGAAAAGACTGGTTTGCCGGAAAGCGCCCTTGAGAACCTGAAGCATAAAAATAAGCTGAATTTTCTTAAAGCCGGTATTATGTATGCTGACCATATCACAACGGTTAGCAAGACGTATGGCGAGCAGCTTCTGTCGGATGCGAAACTGACAGATGGTTTGAATGTTCTACTCAAAGCAAAAAAAGATATTTTTACGCCCATTATCAACGGCATAGATACGACGCTTTGGACACCGGAAAAAGATAAACTTATCACGAAGCGTTATACGATAGACACACTCGACAAAAAAGAAGATAACAAAGAAGCACTGGTAAAAAAGTTCGACCTTGATTTTAAGCCGACAACACCCGTGATTGCTATGATTTCGCGTCTTGTGGAGCAAAAAGGCTTCGGACTTCTGAAACAAGCGGCTGAAAAACTCTTTAAGGAAGACGTGCAGTTTGTTGTTTTAGGTGAAGGCGATAAGGACATCGAAGAATGGCTGGAAGCCACGGCAAAGAAATATCCACAAAAAATGGGTGTGAAAATTGGCTTTGATGAAAACCTTTCGCACCTTATGGAAGCTGGCGCGGATATGTATTTGATGCCATCACTCTTTGAGCCGTGCGGATTAAATCAATTGTATTCTTTCGCCTACGGCGCCGTACCGATTGTTCGCGCTACCGGTGGCTTGCAGGATACCGTTCATGAATTCGACCCGGAAACCAAAGAAGGCAATGGTTTCATCTTTGAAGAATATAAATCTGCTGATATGCTGGAGGCAGTCCAGAGAGCGCTTGAAGTCTATAAAGATAAAGCTACTTGGCGTACTCTGGTAAAAAACGGCATGGCTGAAGATCATTCATGGAATAATTCTTCGCATAAATACGAAGAAGTCTATCGCAAAATTCTCCAAGCTCCTACAAACGGCAAGTAAGAATTTTTTCAAGAAAATTATTGTTGTGCAAGCATATATGCAAGCATAACTATACTATTTGTCTCAGATGCGAACATTATAGTTCGCACCACAGTTAGAGTCATTTTCGCACACTCACTTCTTTTTGCAAATTTTTGTGGCTATTACCTCTTTACGCAACGGTTGGTTTGTATCTTTTCGCTATGTTCTGCTTGGTGTTCTTTGCGGCATTGCTCTTTCGTGTAATGATGCGCCCGGACCGGTTGGGTCAGGACTTATTCCTTCGGACAACATTACTCTTGTCACTGTTAGTTCCGATACAATTCCACTTCTGAGTAGCACGGAGGTTGGTCAATTCACACCCAGACTCGGCTCTGATATTGGTCAAGTGCTCTCCACCAATCCGGCATTTATCGGCGCTGCTATAGCGAATGATAACCAAGGTACATTTATTACCGGTACCACATTCTTGAGTTTTAATCCTCCCGTCTTTAACGACTCTCTGCGTGAAGCATACTTTAGCACACTTACGCCCGATGATATTCTTGCAGCATCGTTACTTGTCAGTCCAGGACAGTTTATTCTTGGCGACTCACTTCGCCAAGTTTCCTCCTTTCGTATTCATGCAGTAACCCGACCTTGGTATTCAGACAACTCACAACAGGCAATCAATCTTCAAGACTCGACACTTATTGGTCGTCAAGTCGGCGCAAACCAACAGATAACGCCCGGCAGTCTTCGCATAGATGCTTCACAAACACTCACACGCAAGGTTCGTTTGCCTATTACAGATAAGTCGTTAATACTTCGATGGCTACGCACAGGTTCTGTCGCATGGTCAAGCGTAGATGGTTTAGCTTTGGTACCAAATACGGCAACAGCAAGAACAATGTATGCTCTTAGCGATGGCTCGCGTATTGTCATCCGCTTAAGAAGTGCAACCAGCGAAACGGGCGATACTGTCATTACCATGAATGAATTTGCTCGCTCGTGTATTGTGCGGTCTGCCTTACCGAACAACTCCGGCGGTGATTCAATTATTATCCAAGGCGGAGCGGCACTCCGAACACGTATTGACTTCGACCTTTCTCGGCTACCGCCCTTTGCTACTATTCATCGCGCTGAATTAGTTTTGAACGTGGATACTACTCGCTCAACTATCAGCAATTTCGGATTGCCGTTCAGTATTCAACTTTACCCTGCTCAGAATGCAATATTTCCTGCTGCACAACGAGCATTTGAATCGCAGCGAAATACTGTATCGGCAGTTTCTGCTGTTGGTGCTTTTGACAATACAACTGGCACGGCACGCTACATCTTTTCAAGCACACTGAATATGTCATCAGTAGTAGAAAGCATCCTGAAAAACGGCGGTAAAAAAAGCATGATACTTCAATTACGCCCGGAGCTAATCTCAGGTACAAGCACACAGCGTAGTGATGAGGAACAAACGACAACAAGAATCGTTTTTCATGGACTACGCCAACCCGACCTATCATTACGACCACGGCTGATTATCACCTACTCAAACCGATATTCTGTACCCCGATAGCGTCCTGCTCCAAACGAGAAGTTCTCGCAAGGCGAACACATCATACCACTTTTCCCCAAGTAAAGAAAATGCCCTTTCCCCTGAACTATAACTGCCTTAAACGCTCCATATATGCTGCTTTTGCTATGATAGTCAGTGGTACATTGTGTGTGTGTCCACTAAAGGCGCAAACTCCTGGCGGCTCTACTTATAGCGCATTTGGCTTTGGCGATATTATTGAAAGCCATAGTGCGGCATTTGATGCCGTCGGTGGAACTGCAATTGGAGCAACATCACCCTACGCAATCAATCTTGCAAACCCTGCGGCATGGAACGCACCGCGCACAACTCGTTTTCAAACCGGTTTTGCCTTCCGACAGTTTCTTGTTACAGACAGCAAAGGATCACAAGCTCAGAATGGTGGCTATTTGCAAGGTTTTTCAGCGCTATTTTCGATTGATACGGCACGTGGTATTAGTGCGAGTTTTGGCATCATTCCTCTCAGTAATGTGCAGTATTCTTATCGTCTTGCACAACCATCCGACGATCCCAACTTGGTGACATCCACTCTCTATCGAGGTTCAGGTGGTTTGACGGCACTATATTTAGGTGCAGCGTATCAAGTGCTTCCTAAAGTACATTTAGGCTTTATGGCTCAATATAACTTTGGAAATATTGATATGTCTGCACTTACCGACGGTACGACCTATTTATCACAAGGGCAAACAATAATCAGCGATGCTTTTAGTGGCGGTTCGGGAAAGCTGGGTATTCAGTTTACCGGCATTCCAAACTTGACCGTTGGTGTAGTAGCTGGTGCTGGCTTGCCAATAACTATCTTTCGTAGTTCACAATATAAGTTTTCATCCGGCTTACGTGACACAACATTTTATGACACGGCCGTTGCTAAATTACCATTTGAGCTTGGTTTAGGTCTGGGCTATACGTTTAATCGAGTAACACTACTTGCTGATATTTCAACAAAAGATTATTCAACACTAACGTATCGTACACGCCGTTCGGATGTAGAGTTTCGCCGTGCTACTCGTATTAGTGCTGGTGTAAACATTGCAGGAAGTACAGATTACAGCTCTTCATTTTTAGAAACATTGGGTTATAGCTTTGGTGCTGGCTATCACCAACAATACTATCAAATCGGGGGTATCGGAATTAATGAAATCTACGGGTCAGTAGGCGTACAATTACCTGTGGCACGTCGAGTCTTTTTCGATTTTGCTTTTACTGGCGGCGTTCGCGGCACGATGACAAACGGGTTAGCTCAAGAGCTATTTGGACGCTTAACATTCTCTGTCAATGTTGGCGAAATATGGTTCCAACCGCTTTTCCGCGAGTGATTTTGTAGAGTTTTTTTTCAAAATCATATTTGTTTGATTTTCCGTTTTTGACTAGGTTTTTAGCCAGACAGCGTGTATTTTTGTGAGATACTTTTTCACTTCCTCCCTTATACAAATGAAATATTCTGTTCTGCTTATTGGGTTTGTTCTTAGTACAATGGCGATGACAAATATTGCTCTTTACGCACAAGATGACAAACTCAATCAATTTTCTTTTGAAGATGTACCGACCGAAGAGGCAAAGCCCCCATATTTTGCAGTTTCTGCAGGTTTTATTAGCACATGGCTCTTTACCAATGTAACCGACCTTAATACGTTGACCAATAGCGTTACAGGCAAGACCTATAATTCTCCTGTTGCTCTTTTTGGTGTGGAAGCCTTTGCTGCTATTGGGATTATTCCGAATGTTCGGGTTGGTTTTATGAGTATTGGAAATACATATACATTACAAGGTGCTTTTGCAAGTACTTCATTAACGCAGCAAACAGAATATAGTATTAATATGAATGGTTTTAGTATTGATTATGCTTGGACACCGTTCAAAGGCTTCTCAATTATTCCAGGTGTACGCGGTGGTTGGGGGGCTGTAAATTATGAAGTAAGTCAAAGTTCTTCCACAACACAAACATATCCAATTTTTCCAATCGCATCTGCCGCAAATTCCATGCGCCGTATGCGCTCAAATATGCTATTTGCCTTGCCCAACATGAATGTTGAATATGCCTTCACATTGGTTTCAATGGTACGTCTTAATGTAGGATATAATCTTTCGTTTATGCAAGAATGGCGGGCTGATAATGCTTCAACCTTGTCGGGTGTACCGACGAGTATTAACGCATCTGGCCTCACTGCACAAGTTGGTTTGTTTATTGGGCTTTTTAACAATTGATTTTTTGAAATTCGAGTTTACGGGCTCATAGCTCAATGGTTAGAGCAGCGGACTCATAATCCGTTGGCTGGGGGTTCAAGTCCCTCTGGGCCCACATAAAAATATAGTAAAAAGCCTCACAAAGATATGTGGGGCTTTTTCTTTTTATAGTGAGAATCAATCCTTCTCAGAAAGCGTCAACATTTGAATTCTCTAGTTTGCCTTTAAGGTTTAATCTGTGGGATATATGGGAGTAATGATTTTTGAAAAACCAACATTGCTCCCGAGTGGATTTCTAATGTTATTTGGTTGTTCATTGCACGGTTTCGTGCTCCCTCCCTTATCCCAAGTGATAATTCCTCTCTTCGTAAATTCCACTCCAAACCTTCTGTTGTGAGAGACACCGTAGGCTGAGGTATTAAGGAAATCATTTCCCCTTTGACTGAATCTACAATAATAGACCTATACACGGGTATGGCTATTTTCCCTGCATCATAGACTGCCAAAGGCATTCCTTTTCCATAACGCATGAGAATACTCCAATTATTCAGCGTATGGTCTAATTCCCCTCCATGGAGTCCACAGATGATAGGCGCTGAATATTTTTGTCGGCGTATATGCTCAAGAGCTTTTTCAAAATCTGTTGAGCTTTGATCTCTTACTTCTTCTATCACAATATCTTTGAGATTTCGCCAGTGATCAATCTCATGGGCAAGCGAATCCAAATCGCCGATAATATAATTGGGTAAAAAACCTTTTGAACGTAATTGTGCTGCCGCACCATCGGCGGCTATTATTGGAATTGAACCTAATTGAAGGAAAATATTGTTTTCGGGAAGCACACCATTCAAGCAGAGGATTACATCCGGTAGGACAAGTTGAAGATTTTTGAATGACATAAAAACAAATGTTTCACGTGGAACAACTCAATTTTTCCTTCACAATTGCGTTTAGAAAAATTATCTACCGCTTCAGAACATAGATATTTCACAAACTACACGAGAATCAATACTGTAAAAAAAACTAGAGCACTTTCATCATTAGCACTTCATCAATATATCCTGTTTCGAGTTTGAGCGCACGATATTCTACACCATATTGAATAAAACCTAAAGAGTCATAGAATTTTTGGGCTGGAGAACCTGGTGGAGTAACTGTAATAATTGCCTGCTCACACCCTGCATCTTGTTTTGCAGCATGAAGTATGAGCTCGGCGATTTTTTTTCCAATACCATGTCCACGATGCTTTGGTTTGACATACATACCCCATAAAACGCCTTTATGACGACGTTTTACCATTGAATATGGTATTGTAAAACAACCCATGCCCAGCACCTCACCGTTTTCATGGAATGCACCCAGAGAAAAACTAAAAGGATATTTGAGAATTCGTTCAAAAAAATGTTCTTTGTCAAGAAGTGGTGCTGCATTGTAACTTGCATAATCAAGTCCAAATGCCTCTGGTTCATTAAGAAGTGCTTCTTTCCGCATTTGTACAAATGCGGAAAAATCACCTTCTTCTAGTGGCCGATAGAACACAGTATTATCATTCATAGGGTTCTCCTTATTAAGGTAACATTAATGCCAATTAAAAGTTAAAACTGGATTGCCCAGATAATCGTGATAGAAGAAATACTATTTTCTTTCCACATCTATCGGAGCAATCCATGATCATCGAAGAGCGTTTAATTCATGGTAACTGTTTAGGTAGGCAAATCAACGTTTTTTGTTAAATTTCGGCATATTTTCTATTGCCATTATTCCAATAATCCCAAAAACCAGATGATTTTGTAAAAACGGCAATAGGAATCGTAAAAAAACAGACGCTTTATAACACAAATTGCTACTTGAATTCAAGC
>JANYDO010000006.1 GCA_025363605.1 Candidatus Kapaibacterium sp. | reverse complement strand
CGCGTCGTAAACCTGTTGTGCCGCTTCCGTACTTGCCTTGCGCTTTGTGCTTTCAATTTCCAAAGCATTCATATCATGCACCCACTGAAGCACCGTGCGAAGCCGCTTCATTTCTTCTTCCAATGCTCCGCTTGCCGTATTTTTCTCGTGAATGGTGTTTTGGTAAGCCTCGTGCTCCTCTTCCGAAAGCAAGCGTACATCACCCATCTGCAGGACTTTCTTTTCTAGTTTTTCCTTTGCCGACCGCGCTTGTTCAAAGGCGGCTGATGAAATTTTGGAATACTCATCTGTTCCCGTCATTTGCTCCAACAGTGCGGCGCGGTCATTTTCGCTGGCTTTGAGAAACTCAGCAAACTTGCCTTGCGCCAGCATCACCGAACGCAAAAACTGTTCGCTCGAAAGACCGCTTATTTCCGCCACTTTCGCGGGAACTTCCGATTTTTTTTGGGTGAGAAGTACACCTTCTGCCATGCCGCTTTGCAGTTCCGAAAGCTCCATTTTATCGGATTGCAGCGCACCATCGGCTTTTTTGCGAGCGCGAGAAAGCGACCATTTGGAGCGATACCGTTTACCGCCGGATTCAAATTCTACTTCGGCGTAACATTCGCCTGTGTGCCGCGCCATCAGGCTTTCGGGCTTATCCTTGTCGTAGCGGGCTGCGCGTCCGTAGAGCGCGACAGTGATTGCATCCAAAATCGTGGTTTTCCCTGCGCCTGTCTCGCCCGTGATAAGAAACAAGCCGCTTTCCGACAAGGGTGCAGCATCAAACGCAATGAAATGTTCGCCGCGAAGCGAGTTCAAATTAGAAAAGCGCACAGAAGAAATTTTCATGCGGCAAATGCTCCTTCGTCCAAAAGGGTGAGTAATTCCGTGAATGTGCTTCGTAATTCGTCTGCTGCTTCGCCTTCCAGTCCCGATTTTTTCAACTTTTCAGCAAAAACTTCTGTACGCGAAAATTCTTCCAAAGCCGCATCCGTATTGTCGTGAAAAGCAGACAACGAACCCACTGCTCGCGCTTGTACGACGCGCAATATCTGCATCCGCTCGCCGTGATGTTTGCCCGTTAATGTGCGAAAATGCTCGTTGATGTCAAGCGTTGAGGTTTTTGCATCGGGAGACAACTGCACTTCAGCAAAGACGGGAAGCGGGTAAATACTGCTATCGAATGCCGTGAGAGTATTTTCAGTTTCGGCAAGTGTTCCCGAAAAGCGCACCAAACGGCGAAACGTGGGGAGTGGTACGATTTCTATGCCGACAGGTTGGTCGGGCAAACATTCTACAATAACTACTTGCTTTTGGTCATCGCGTTCGCTAAAGTCCAGCGCGACAGGCGAACCCGAATACCGCACCCAATCTCGCTTGCCGACAACCTGCGGACGATGCAAATGCCCCAGTGCAACATAAGCCAAGGATTCGGGAAAAGCATCTGCGCCGATTTGCCCCAGATTTCCAACGTGAATTTGCTCTTTGTTGTCTAAGTCACCCGTGATGCCGCCTTGCGCAAAGAGATGACCCGTTGCGATAATTGGCAAACCATCGGCATTCAGCGTTTGTGCGGCTGCGACGACCTTTTCGTAATGCTCACGAATCCCTGCGACGAGGCGCTGCGAGCGTTCCGTATCGCTTTCTCCCGGCAAGGAATAGCGCAAATCTTTATCGCGTAAAAACGGCACGGCGCAGCAATATCCAAGCGTTTCACCCGTTGTGCTTTTGATAGCAATAACTTCATCGGCAATATCGTCGGTTGCCCCGCCCACGACATGAATGTTCATTGCCTCCAAAAGGTCGCGCGGGGCGTTCAGTGCGGCAGGCGAATCGTGGTTGCCGCCCGTGATGATGATTGTTCCGCAGCCCGCTTGCACAGCGCGTGTGAGGAAAGAATAGTATTGCCTCAGTGCAGACTGCGGCGGCGTTCCCGTATCAAAAACATCTCCGGCGTGAACAAGAGCATCTATGCGGTGTTCGCGTATCAGACTTAGAATTGCATTCAAAGCGGCTTCGTGTTCGTCGGCGAGGTCTTGCCCGTGCAAGCGTCTGCCTAAGTGCCAGTCGGCGGTGTGGAGGAATTTCATAATGATGATGGTGATGATGAACTGTTATACAAGTTGCGAAAATTCGACACATTCAGGCGGATGGTGAAAATGTATTTTCCGATGCAGCAATGGCAATATCTGGTGTGTAGAATACCTTACCGACCCGTTCGATGTGTGCCAGCAGCGAGGGGTTTTCGATGTGGCGGTAGATGGAACAATCAATCGTGTACGGCAGAAGCAAGTCATCCAGCTCGTTTTCTATTTCGAGAAGCACGGAGAGATTCAGATTCTCACCCAAGAGCGTCAGGTCAATATCGGAGTTGGGGCGGTCATTCCCCTTTGCACGTGAGCCGTACAGAACCGCTTGCGTTACTTCCTCGTGCGCAGCTAACACTTCCCGAATCCGCATGATGTCGTTGTTTTCTAAGCCGTACATAGTTTTGTTGTTCTTTTATTCGATTGTGTTACGAGAGTTATTTGCCGCCGCGTTTGGCTTCCATTGTTTGTTGAAAATCCGTAAACAAGCGCAGATACTTGTTCACGATGGTATCTGCTATTTCTCGCGCTACGTCTTCGTTGTACGTATGCGATGTTTTATTGCGGCTTGTTATCATTTCCATCCATCCTTTCCCGTCCGCGATAAGTTGGAGTGAAAAAGCCTCCCGTGTGGTATCGCGTGAGCCTGCAACGGCGGCGTTTCCTTACCGCTCTCCTACTCTTCCACAACCCCAGAGTGAGTCATCACCGAAATCGAATAGCCGTAGTTCACCAAAATATCAATGTTCATTTCGGCGGCAAACGCGCTTATTGCGCCGTCAGGATCGTCATTGGGTACAAATATATGCACCCAAATATCAGCTGGGTCTTCGGCACTGGGCGTAATGCCTTGTACTTCTATGCTGGGAAAGCGTTCTTGCAAACGAGCAATGTAGTTTTCCAAAAGTTCCTGTTGCTTATGGTTCAGGCGCATAATTCACCTTTTCTTGGAGGATTGTTACAAATTTCCGTGCTTCACGGAGTTGAGTTTCAGCTTTCGATTTTGCGATGATTTCAGTTGAATAATCTGCTTTATGGCGCAAAATCATCATATCCGGCAGCATCGAAGCAAATGCCGACGGAAACAGCTTCCGCCGATGAATGCAATGCGTTGAAAACGTCGTATGCACCCACTTGTGCTCGTTGGTGCTGCTTGTTATGCCGTCCAATGCCAAAATAGCAATCGCAGCATGGAACGCCGCATAATACGCACGGTTGGCGGTGGAGTTGTAATCGCCACTTTGCCAAGCAAGGTCTGCTGTTGCAAGCTCCTGTGCGTCTTTCATGAAGAATGCTTCGTGTAAACGCATACTATTTTTAACAACAATGAACAAATGTACGACATAGCCACTAAACTTACAAAAGTCGAGACAAAAGCAACAAAGGGGTATGTACAGCTTTCTACCTCTTGTACTTATGACCGCACCACCTTCAATTCCCCCCAATGCGTCGTGTACCGTTGCGAACGCTCGTCCGTTGCGCCTTGCCATGCGTGGCTTCCCGTCTGAGCGGAGCCGGAAGCTGCCAAATGAAGCGCGTCCTTCCCGAAGCGCTTATTGAGTGTGTCCATAACGTGCATGATGCTTTCGTGTCGCGTGTCCGGCTGTGCAAAAATGTCGGTTTGAACGCGGTTGCGTGGGGTGAGGTCAAAGAACGTTATGCTTGCTTTTTTATAGCCGTGCCCTTCTTGAGCAATCTTCTCCACAAGCATAGAAGCGGCATTCACAAGATCAATCGTGGAATCGGTCGGGAACGGCAGAATCGCTTCCCCGCCATTCGAGAAGTAGTCATGGGAAGAAAACCGATTCGTGCGCACGGACACCGACACGCAGCCGCAGACGAGACGCAAGCGCCGCAATTTCTCCGCTGCTCGCCCCGTGAAGGACGCAACGGCTTCGTGGAGCTGGTCTAACGATGTGACGGCATGGCGAAACGAGCGCGAGTGCAGAATGGAGTGCTGGTGTTCGTTGGTGTTTTCCAAACGCACACAGGAAACGCCGCGCAGTTCGCGTTGCGTACGCCAGCCGACGACCGTGGCTCGTTTGCGTACCCATTCTTCAGGTGCATTTTTGAGGTCGAGCGCTGTTGTGATGCTATGCGCCTTGTATGCTTCCGAAAGTTTTCTGCCCACACCCCACACATCGCCCACGGGCATTGTGGCAAGCATCGCATCAGCAGTCGCTTCGTCCAAACGAGCAAAGATGCTGTTTGCGCTGGCGTTCTTTTTTGCCATTCTGTTTGCTGCTTTTGCGAGTGTTTTCGTTTGGGCAATGCCAATGCTGACGGGTATTCCCGTCCATTGCCGCACCGTGCGGCGAACTTCTTCTGCAAAGGAAAGAAGTTTTTCACGATTAGCTGCGTAATCGTCGCCCCGCAGCAAACAATCAAGGTTCATAAACGCTTCATCCACGCTATAGACTTCAAAATATTCTTCGGGCAGAAATCCGGCGAGAATATCCATCACGCGGCGCGACATATCACCGTAGAGCGCATAATTGGAAGAGAAAACGTGAACATTGTGCTGCTCAATCACCGCTCGCCATTGGAAATATGGTGCTGCCATCGGTATTCCGAGCGCTTTGGCTTCGTTGGAACGCGCCACAATGCAGCCGTCGTTGTTGGACAGCACCACGACTGGCTTCCCGACAAGATGCGGGTCGAAGACACGCTCGCAGGAAGCAAAAAAATTATTGCAGTCTATGAGAGCAAAAAGAGGCATTGCGGGAGCTTGAGGAGGTTAAGATGATCACCGATTTTCAAGCGAGTGAACAACAAAGGTCACAACGCCCCATACCTCAAAATTGGTTTCGACTGTGATTTCGATTGCTTCGCCTTCGTTTGGCTCCGGCTCCAAGAAAACACGCTTTCCTACGCGGCGGAGACGGCGCACAATCAAGTCCCCGTCTAGCGCAGCAATGACGATACTGCGGTCAACTGCCGTGAGCGAGCGGTCAACGACAAGCAAATCGCCCGACCATACCCCCACATCCTGCATGGCATCGCCCTCTACGCGGACGAAAAATGTTGCTGCGGGCTGCTTGATAAGGAGCGCATTCAGGTCAAGTTTATTATCAAAAGGAGCGCCATCATCGGCAGGCGTAGGAAAACCTGCTCGGACAGAACCGTAAAAGACGGGAAGTTCGAGTGTCGCGCTTTCGGCAGCTTGGGTGGTGGATACAACTTTGAGCATAGTTACATGAATTCACAATGAGAAAGGAATGGTTTGCATAATTTTTCTTAAAAGCAACATTACAACGGTTCACGGTGAAAGCCGCGCAATAGACCAGCCCGTATCTGAACGTTGATAGCGAACGCGGTCGTGCAGCCTACCGATACGCCCCTGCCAAAATTCCAGCGTCTCCGGAATCACCCGATAACCACCCCAAAATGGTGGGAGTGGAATATCTTTGCCCTCAAACTCTTCAGTCAGTTGAGCAAAACGCTCTTCCAGTGTTTCACGGCTCTCCACTACGCTACTTTGCTTGGATGCCCAAGCACCAATGCGGCTTTCGCGGGGACGCATTTGGAAATACGCATCCGATTCCTCGCGGGAGACTTTCTCTACTTTTCCGGTAATTCGTACTTGGCGTTCTAGTTCTCCCCAAAAAAACAGCAAGGATACACGAGGGTTGGCAGCGATAGATTGAGCCTTCGTGCTTTCATAATTGGTGTAGAACACAAAACCGCGCTCGTCCATTTCCTTGAGCAATACAATTCGTGCTTCCGGCGTACCGTTTGCGTTAGTGGTAGCAAGCGTCATCGCATTTGGCTCAAGGATGTTTGCCGATTTTGCCTCCTCGAACCAGAGCCGAAATTGTACGAATGGGCTTGCGTGTGCGTCTCGCTCGGAAAAGCCAGCCAGCGTGTAGCTGCGGCGCATTCCTGCTATATCGTCTCGGTTCATGAATCACATTAAAAACAAATGTACAAGGATGCTTTAGTTATATCGAAAATCTATCGGAAGAGAGGATTCTTGGTCACTCCACAGAGTTTGCTGTTTGAGGAATTTTTTCGTCTTCATGTCGCGCATTTTGTACGGTATTGACCGCCATAACAACAGTCGCAAAAGCACACACAGCAACGCTCCCTATCAATTGAACCTTAATGAAAAATGCAAATCCTGCTTCGGAAAGCCAAGTAGAATAACTTTTACTATTGACAAATATCGCTACACCGACAAAGAGCGCAATGAGGACACCCGCCAAGACCGCACCGGCGCTTTCTTGCAAGCGGAGCGGCAAACGATAGAGCGCTTGCCAAAGAAGCACAGCCACGACAAGCGAGCATACAATTGCGCAGACCCACATTGCGACGGACTCTTGACGTTGCCTTGCTTCGACTGCTTCGACAAATGCGGTACGATAGCTTACATTGTCAACACTTTGCATTCCGAGCGCTTGTGTAACGACAGAATCTATTCGCTCCTTGATACGATAGTCTTCACGAAGACTTACAATGAGTGCTGTCGGGAAAGCATTTTCGGGCAACACCGACCCGATATTGGTCGCGTATCGGCTCACAAATGTTTCCTTAATTTCCGTCGCTGACTGTATTCTGATGGAATCTATGCCCACAATTGTTTTAAGGTCACTGGTAGCCGTGGCAAGGTCTTTCGCATCCGTACCTGCCTCCATAAATACCGTCAGGACAATCTGGCTGGAAAGCGCTTCGAGATTACGCTGGACACCAATAAAGACAAGAATCACGAGCGCAACTAATAAAGATGCAACACCGGAAGCTACCGCAACACGCACGATAGCGCCACGCATAGAAAAAGTCTGAACTATAGTTTTACTGGTCATAATGTTGTAAGGAAGCAAGATGTGGAATTACCAAGTAAATGATGTAAATGATACCTTGAGAATGCAAGTATCATCATTGCTACAAGTGCAATATACGCAAGAAGCATATACTACTCCACAGGCTTTAAGTGTACCGTGGACTTTTTTGTGAGCAGATTCTTTGACATTTTTCAGCCACGGAAAAGAAGCCTAGAATCTATTCAGCATGGCGCACTTGCTCAATAAAATACGTTCTCATCATTCCCTTGCCCTTAATTTCCATTTCACCGCGCTCTTCAAAAGCAAAACTGTCTTTGCTGTCCTTGAGTGCTTCATAGACAGCAGCCGAACAGTGCACCCGCCCCGCTTCGCCGTGTGATTCCATGCGGCTTGCGGTGTTCACGGTGTCGCCCCAGATGTCGTAGGCAAATTTGTTCTGCCCGATAACGCCCGCCGTTGCTTCGCCACAGTGTAAGCCGATGCGAATTTTCAAGTCTGCTCCCAGAAATTCTGAGCATCGCTCTATTTCTTGTGTCATTTGGAGTCCCAGTTCTGCCATGGCTGCGATGTGGTCTGCGCGTGAGTTTAGCAGCCCACCCGCAACCATGTACGCATCACCGATTGTTTTAATTTTCTCCAGTCCGTGCTGTTCGGTGAGTGTGTCGAAAGCAGAAAAGACGACGTTTAGCATCTCGACCAATTCCTTCGGACCGACACGCGCAGAAAGTTTCGTAAAGCCGACAATATCAGCAAAAAGGACGCTGACATTCGGCAGACCATCAGCGATGATACCTTCACCTTTTTTAAGACGATCGGCAATAGCTTCGGGAAGAATGCTTCGGAGAAGTTGGTCGGATTTTTCGCGCTCGTGCTGCACTTGCGCGATGTATTTGTGCTGTTGGCGGCGGATGTTGTACAGTTCGTAATGGAACTTGAGTCGTGCGATAATTTCCGCTTTTTGAAATGGCTTTATCACGTAGTCCGCGCCTCCCGCCTCGAACCCCTTGACGATGGCTTGTGTGTCGTTTAAGCCACTCATAAAAATCACCGGAATTTCCGCAGTTTCTTCAAGGCTTTTAATTTCTTTGCAGACTTCATAGCCGTCAATGTCCGGCAGCACAATATCCAAAAGAACAATGTCGGGTGCGTGGTCAGCAACCGCATCAAGAGCCGCATTGCCGCTTTTCACCAGCGTTAATTCAAAAATTTCGTGGTGCAAAATCGTTTTCAAAATGGAGAGATTCGTTATGGAATCATCCACAATGAGAAGGCGAGGCTTGTGGTCGTCGTGTTTCGTCATTTCTTCGGCAACACTAAACGCATCGGCACGAATGCTTTCCAGCATAGACATATCGCGCTGCTGAACGCTGCTTTGGTTCTGCTGCATCGTATCGACCTCTTCCTCAAAAGCCAGCAGCCGTTTTTGGAGACGCTGCAAATCTTCTGCAAGCCGCATACTATCTTGGCTTTTATCGGTGCTCTCTTTCTGTTCGCCCTCGCTGGAAATGTCTTTTGTTATTTTCTCAATCGCGCCCAGCATTTCGGTCATGGTACTCTGAAGGGTTTCCTTTTTCTGTCTGCGTTCGGCAAGCGACGTGAATACCCCTTCCAATTTTGCCATATCCGTTTTAGTCGAATGAGCTGCAGACAGCCGGCGCGTCACTTTTGCGGTCTGCGTGGTCACGATTTCGGGAAGTGATTCCTGAAGCGTATCTGATTGGCTTTTTACCAATGCCTGAAGTTCTTGAATGGGCTTGCGCAGGCTCTGTTCGGTCAGTCTGGGAATATCGGTAATTTCTTGCGACAGCGAATCAAAGGCAGAAAAATAATTCTTCAGTTCGTTCACCGTCGTTTCAAGCGCCTCTTGACGAAAATCTGATTCGGTCTGGTGATGGCGCATTTCCTCAAGCATTTGACTAACGCGCCCCAGTGCTTGTATTAAGAAAGTATATTCCTCGGAATTTTGTGCCGCCCCCGATGTCTGAACTTCGTATTCGCCGTATTCATCCTCCTCATTATTCTCATTTTTTTCATTCAGAAATGCTTGGGAAGCATTGGAAACAGCCTCAAGCGCTTCATTGATTTGAGTTTGAATCAGGTCAAGTTCTGTGCCGAAAAGATTGGTAAAATCCTCGCGTAAGAGCTTTGGCAAAGAAAGTTCGAGTGCCTCGAAACTGCTTCGGAATTGCTTTTCGAGTGATGTTTGAAGCTGTATTTGCAATTCATTCGTGAAATGCTCTTCTAGGCGTGTGCCGAGACTTTCGCTTAACTCGCCCTGTAAGCGGTTTTGCTGGTTGGTGAGTTGTTGCTCAAGCTGAGTTGCTACGTGGCTTCCGAGTTCGCTGGGTAATTGTCTGTGAAGTTCTGCTAATGCTTCGTTCAGCATACTAAGCGATAGGCGCACCTCTTCCGAAACTCCCTGCGCACGGCTTGTGTTCTCTTTTGCAGATGCTTCGATGAGAGTGGTCATTCGCTGAGAATGCGCCATTACTTTCGAGAGCGAAGAGCGTATTTCGCCGGAGTAATTTGCTTGTTCGATAAGTGCCGTTGCGGTACTGGTGGCGCTTGTTCGGAGTTGGAAGAGCAACCATAAGGACAATCCAGCAAGAACCATCAGCAACCCAAGCATCGGGAGCATCCAGAAAACAAGAGTATCGGAAGACATAATAACGTATCCTTGAAAAAATGAGTGATAGGACTTTCGCAAACCGTATCTGTCATACCGACGTAGGTCGGTATCCATGCCGCGTACACGTTTCCGATAGATTCCGACCTGCGTCGGAATGACAGCAAACAGGGACAGTTTGCGAAAGTCCTAAGTGATATTCTTTTGTACAGTATTTGTTCGTATTGTGAAGAACACAAAATATACAAATACAAAGTGACAAAAGCCTCTGAAAATAAGGCTTTCATCGGAAATTCTTCTCAAGAAACGAATGTTTTGTATCCATTCATTGCAGAATACTCAGGAAAATAGTATTTTTGCCGTTTGGTAACAATAATAGTATTGACCTAACGTAGGAGAAAAGGGTTTGAGAGAAACGATACACTCATTTTTCAGCCAGATTTCACGCCCTTTCGGACGAGAATCGGTTATTTTACTCCTGAGAATGTGGCTCGGTCTGATAATGATTTATCATGGCTCCGATAAACTCTTTCGTAGCTTTGACCCTTTCACGACTCACCTGACCACCTTTGGTATCCCGCTTTCAAAGTTCGTGTCCGGCTTTTTTACTATTTCGCAGTTTGTGGGTGGTGCATTTCTATTTTTGGGATTGTTTACGCGCCCTGCT
>JANYDO010000005.1 GCA_025363605.1 Candidatus Kapaibacterium sp. | reverse complement strand
CTTAAGCCCAATATCTACGCCTTTCCAACTAAAATCATTTAGAACCGATACTTTCAAGTATCAGCAGGAATGCGGAAAATGGATTTTTTTATGGGGTAGTCTGATTGAGCGGGGAAGATTAAAAGCCAATGCGGAGAAACGCACCACAACCACCATTTAGCCCATAAAATGCAGGTGGAAAAGTAACAACCGTTCCCGCAGTGGTCAGTTGCCCCGTGATATACCCAATCGGCTCTCGCTGCCCCACAACAGCAAATGGCGGAAGAAAAAACTGTGTGTGCAGACGCACCCCCACATCAACATTTCCACTAAGCGGAAAAATATACTCGCAGTGCGCATTTGCACCCAACGCAAATTGTTGAGTATCGGTGATACGAATAGTCTGTGATAGCGTGTCCAGCCGTGTTATGATGGATGACCCAAGAACACCCGCCCACCGAACAGAAGCACCCAAGCCAAGCTGCAAGCGCTTTTCGGCAAAGGGAGCAAATACAGCCGTTATGTTTCCTGCTAATGAGTGTGACACGCTACTGCTTGCTATATGCTCAGGAATAAGGCGGACTTGCGTAGCAGATGTATATTCGGGACGATAATTAAAGTACTCCGATGTTCCTCCCGCATGAAGAACATTTGCCAATACCTCCACAGCAAACGAAGGAGTAAAACGATATTGATAGAAGGAAGAAAACATCAAAGCAAAAGAGCCCGAACTTACCTCGCTGATTGCTAGGCTTAATCCCGCACCTGCGCGATGAGCGAAGGGGTCGTGGTACACGTTTTCGCTTGGCAGACTGTCAACCATTGCGACAGTGTCCGTGAATCGTGGTTGTGTCATCTGTGGCTGCGCCACAAGTAAATACGGAATAACTAGAAAACTTACGAGAAAGCCACAAAGTTTGTTCATGGTATGAAATGTATGCAGATAAAAAGTTACCATCCTACACGAAGATACACGCCAGCACTACCAAGATTCACTCCACTACTACCAAAGAATGAAGATGAACCTCCTCGAAGTATGGGCGGCATATATGAATGAAGTTGCGCCCGCGCAATAAAGTCAACGTTTGGGGAAAGAGGAATGATGTATTCAATTTTGATAACAGCACCAAATGATAGTCCTTGGAAATAATCCACCTGACGAAATATCAGAGGATAATAAGCCAGAGTGTCAATTGTTCCATTCGGGTTCGGGCGCAAAATAGCAGGAATTGGACCCGATGGCACTCTGCGGCGGACATATGTCGCCGTGAGAAAACGGAAAGATGGACCGATACCCAAGCGAAAACGTTCTAAAAACCCTTGAAAGGGCTGGAACGTCCACGCGCAATCGGCTTGCCATGCAAGTGCTGCAAATGTTGGATTATCAGAGAAGAATGTGGGATCGCCATCCAAGGTATGTAACTTCTGAACCGCTATGTAGTGCAAACCACATTCCAACTCTGTTGTAGGGCTAAGGCGGCGGGTATAGAGCATGGAATACATCAGGTCGCCTCTATTATCGCCTAAATTTACATCACCAACAGCAGCAGAGATTCCCCATGCCAGATAGTGGCTTGGCTGAACGACCTCTTGCGGTTTTGTCCAAACCGCAAGAGGTGATACTGTTGAATCATTTTGTGCTTTTACCGTGCTATATTTTCCGCAAAAGATGAAAAATATCACGGCAAAGGACATCAACCATTGTATCTGCTTATTGATGAAAGACATAATAGAGTGGAAGCTTTGATAAAATGGGCAGTCGCTTTGTTTCAGGGGGAAGCCTTCGGGGGAGATAAACGCACGTATTAAAGAATAAAACCACTCTTAAAAACCGACACGAAAACACAACCCAATACTTGCCATAAATGGTAAAGATTGAATAGGAAGCCGAAAATAATTTGCAACCGTACCAGAATAGCCTGTGGGTTTAATAGTAGGATTTGCCGGAAAATTATAGAAATCTTGATTGCCTATAAAGGCATCTCCCGCAATAGAGGGCGAAAAATAGGCAAAATGCCCATTGAGAAAAATTTCTATCGGAGAAAGTGTGATAAGTTTGTATTCTGCTGATACTTGTAAACCTAAGCTGTAATCAAGTAAATACTGCGTCCAAGTATCTTGGAGAAAAGGGTATCGGGCAATAAAATAGGCATACACCCGATGGCGTACTGTCGCACCCAAGCCGAAGCTCCAGTGTTCATCAGGAACGTAATATACCGTTAGTCCTCCCATACTTCCTTTGCTAATTTCGGTGAACATATAAGCAAATTGTCCTGCTGTTTCCATTACTTGTAATGCAGCTTCGCCTGTATATGAATACGAAATTTCACCCGACCAGCTATCTGAAAAAGAATGACGGTAGGTAAAATGGAAAGCCGGAATAACTTGCAACAACGTCGCATCTCCTATTACCGCATTTACGCCAGCACCAAAATAATCTTGCTTCTTCTCTACTGCGACACTATCGCTCACTAAAGGTAAAATAACTTGACTATAACAGGTGCTGCGAGCAAGAAAGAGAAAACAATAGATGCCAAAAAAAAAGATAGAAAGGCGAAGAGAGACAACTTTTGTAGAGAGCATAAAGTAAATTAGGAAAGGATAAAAAAGTATGGCGGCTATTTACCAATTCATACGAACATAGACACCATATAATAATCCACCTGAAAAAGGATATGGTACAATATAACCAGGACGTGGCGTAAGCGCACTTTGTACATTCACTTGTAGTCGAGCGCCCACATCCACAGAATTTCCTAGAGTAAATGCCGTGTATTCTACAATTCCAATCGCACCTAAATAGGATACGGCGAAATATTCGGCTGCTTGTAAGATTTTGTCAAGGTCTCCCGGGTAAGTTTGTGTAGACGTGCTGATAAAGCTGGTAATCATATCCAGCGATAAACCTATTCCTAAACGAAGACCTGATAGGAATTCTGTTGAAGGACGAGCCATGAAGATAGCATCTGTACCCCAAATAGTATTGACCCGACGTAACGGAGTTCTGCTCCCATTGCTAAAGCTCTCTCTATTGAGAAAGATATTTATGTAGCGCAATTGCAATTCAAGTGCAATATGCCGCGAAAACCATCGGTTATATGAAGTGGAGAACATTAATTTTTCTCCATCTGCTCCTCCCAGCGTCCATAATGTTGAAGTGTAGCTATTTCCTCCAAATCCAAACGAATTGTGAGGAAATAATTGAGATTGGAGTGTATCAGTCCGCTCAATCGCTAAGATATTCTTAGCTTGCAACATGGCTACCGCAGAGGAGGGAATAGGAAACGAATAGATTGCTGTGCCTGCACATATCGTAAGTAGGATGGTACATATTACTATCGGCAACAAAAATCGAAAACAAGGCATATTATTGGGCTTAATCTGTAAATTTTGAAAAAATTTGATAGCTGGTTTTAACACTACGAGTACCTTTAACCCCCTAAGCGCTACGCGCTTAGGGGGAAGCAATTAGTAAGAGATAACAACAATCAATCACGAAAACTTCTGAAGCTTTCAGAATGTACTAAAATAAGTAGTCATTACTGTACCGCCATTGGCAGGAAGGAACCAATCTCCAGATGGCCACCAGTCTGTGTACGTCCTTGAAGCGAAGATAAAAGGTATATTTTTGTGGCTGGCAATAAAGTCGTCTAAGAAAAATGCCCCATCAGATTCAAAATATTCACAAGTGAATTTAGTGTAAGATGCAGGCAAGTCACCAACAGTCGTAGATAGAGGAAAAGAAATAGGATTAGTAAATGTGTAAATAGTTGATGAGTTATTAAGATCCTGACCAGGAAGCATAAGCCCACTGGTCGAAGTCGAAGTATAATTATCTCCATAGGTTAAATCTGCATGCAGAACCACCCAGAATTCAACACCACCACTCCATGCTTCATCCTTGTTATAAGGATAAGTAATAGTAACTTGCTCAAGTTTTTGATTCAGCGTTGCTGCCGTAAGTTGACCATTATTTTTCTTGAGGTTTGTTGTTACTGGGGTAGAAAAAGTATATGTTCCGTTTACTGGCGACATTTGCTCGTGTGAGCCTGCAAAAGCAAGAGATTTTTTCGTGCCATTCAGGTATGTTCTTTCATTGTAGGTAATGATGAGAACAGGACGCTCTTTAGCTATAGTACATACTTGGTCTAGTTCGTAGCGATTACCTTTGCTATCAAACATAGGAATACTTTTGCGCAGCGCTGGATCCATATCCATCGGCACAAATGCTACAAGCGGTGTAGTTTTTTTGTCCCATTTTGATGGGTACATCCAAAAGAGATGCAGCGGTGCACCAAATGTTTTTTCAAACTTCTTCACCGCAGCATCCACGTTACCAACACCTTTGACAATCGTATTCTTGCGATCTTTACCGACAAGGTCGTCAATACGCTTATTCCAGCCACCTTTTGCGCGAAGATTATCGTCGCCTTCAAGCTGTTGCCAAAGCACATTTGTTTCGCCGTCGAACTTCTCCATGCACTTCGCATAGATACGCTCGCGGAGTTCTTTATCTTCTACCGCCACAGCGACCGCTTCCGCAATTTCTTCCAGCCCTGCCGACATTTCTTTGACTTCCGGCTTTGCGAAGAACTCGCGCTTTTTCGTTTCGCGTTCTTCTGCCGTCAGTTGTGCGCTTTGCAAGCCTTTGCTCGCGCTGGCGTTGACTGCTTCCGCCTCCGGCGCAACTGTTTTCGCCACTTGTGAGGCTTCATTACAGCCTGTCACCAAACCACTCAAAACAACACCAAATGCGAAGGCTTTTACTGCCTTCAGACCACGATAATTCATACAATCTCCAAAAAAGAGGAGTGAAAGAAGGAAGCCCAACAATCTTCACACGCACATCTGCGGCGTTTTGCGTACATTTTGCGTATATTGCAAGCGGATTCTGGTACCAATCTTTATCCGCTTGCCTGCTTTTTCGTCTGCATCTCATGCGGGCAGAGAAGCGGGCGTTTTTATTACGCCGCAAATCTACGCACATTTTCTTATGTCATGCAAGCGCTCTGGGACGAATCCCGCCTTTTTAGGGACGAGTCCCTAGTTTCCGGGACGAATTCCCCGATTTTCTTGGAGCACAATCCTCGCTGGTTCTATCGCTTTTCGTGGAATTGACGAAATACAGCACGGACATTTTTCAAGCGGTCTTCGGCAATTGGCATTTGCTTGCCGTCTTGCATAATGGCAAACTCGCCATCAATTTTTTGTATTCTGCCCATCGGTACAAGAAAACTGCGATGTAAGCGCACAAAACCGTTACCCTGTAATCGCTCTTCGTAATCGCCAAGTGTGGTTCGCTCCCGAAGCGGCACTGCGTTACCCTCATAGTACACAAGCACGTAGTTCTTTTGCACCTCTATAAACACAATATCACGAACCGCAACAATCACGCTATTACCGCCGCCCATATCCACGCGGAGTGCAGCAGATTCGGCGGACGCATCTGAATCTTTTGATAAAAAAAGGTGATTTGCCTCTTTGCTCTCCATAAGTTGTGTAAGAAGGCGCTCTTTTTCCGCCAGTTGTTCCTCTGCTTCATCAAGTGCAGCGTGTATGTCGTCATGTTTCTGAAAAACATGGCTGACAAAATATTGTGCCTGCTGCCGATTCCGAAGGATTTCTGATGCTTTGTACAGCGCCTTTTTGAGGGGAACAAAAAAACTCCCGATAGCACCTTTCTCAATAAATGCAATGGCTTGTGTAGCGAGTACGTGGTCAATAAATTTCCAACGTGGGTAAGCACTCATGCAAATAAGCGGTAAATCTTGGCGCAGTAGCCAACGCTCGGCGGTATCAAAGATTTGCCCGTCGGGTAAGTGAATATCAAATAAAATAACATCCGGCTGGAATTCTTCGATAGCCCGACGTGCTTTGGTGAGCGAATTCGCAAAACATATCGCTTTAATAACGTTATCATCCAACGATGATGATGCGTAGTCTTGTATGATACGAGTTGTCATTTCATCATCTTCAATTACGAGAAGTCGCATAGATTCTATTCGGGATGTTGAATATGAGAGGATGCAAAGCCTTCGCTCCTAGCGAGAGCGAGAGCGAGAGCGAGAGCGAGAGCGAGAGCGAGAGACTTAAATAATTTTTTTCGGATACAGCAAAAATACAACCTCCGCGCTCTTCCGACAACAAGTTTTTTTGTCACAACTCTCGTCACTTCTCAACAAATCATTCTTTATGACCAGCCTCCGAAAAAGCAACCCACAAAGAAAAAGCCCGCTTCTTACAAAGTAAAGAAGCGGGCTTTGCTCAAATGTTCTTGTTCGATTTCTCAAAAGCACTTATTCCAGCGTTGCGCCAAGGCGAATAATACCTGCTTTTGCGTCATTGACGGCTTCGGAAAATTCAGGTGAGGTTGCAATAGCGCGGTAGAGCGCAAGTGCTTTATCTTTTTGACCATCTTTTTCGTAGTGCAAGGCTGCGAAGAGTTTGTAGCGGTCTTCGTCGCCAAGTTTCGCGCCGATAGCGGCTGCGTCTTCATAGAGTTTTGCAGCGGCTGCGTGTTGATTGCCCGTCGCACGGCAAGAAGCCAAGCCAGCCAACGCGCCCATTTTGGTAATATCGCTGCCTGCTGCTGTTGCTTGGTCAAAATAGCGTTCTGCTTCGGAATAGCGACCGAGCGATGCAAGGGCATTGCCGGCATAGAGCGCCGCCAACCGGCCACTTTCGCTGCTACCATATTGGCTGCTAATAGCGGTCAAGCCTACGACATTTTCCCCACGAATCGTACCCGAAACGCCACCAAGAGCCACTTCAAGCTGTCCGGCATCGTAGAAGGGACGAATACGTGAGAGTTTCAAGGCTGCTTCTTTTTCGGTATTTTGCTTTGTGTAGCGATAAAAGAGGAAGCCACCGATAAGCACGGCAAGCACGGCAAGTCCTGCAACGGCAAATTGAATTGCACGTTTGCGCTGCGCTTCGGTATCACTCAGAACTTCGACGGTATTTTCGACTTCTTCGTTATTTTCGAGTATTTCTTTGTCGCTCATTGTTGTACATGGAAGAAAATAAAAAACTTTGTTAGATTAGCCTGTGCGCCCGGAGGGACTCGAACCCCCAACCTATGGAACCGGAATCCATTGCTCTATCCATTAAGCCACGGGCGCATACTTCGAAACCGACTGTTCCAGATTAAAAACAGTATAGCCTACAAAATTACAATGTTTTGGCGAAAAAAACAAACTCCTGCGGCATGAAAAACAAAATGAGCTTAAATTCAAGCAGTATAGCGCCTACCCACATAGCGACTGAAAAAGAGCTTCAGCGACGAATCAGACAGACATTGCGAGACCCGCTCACGGAATGGCGTACTACAAGCGGTGCAGCGCTGTCGGTCGTTTCTGTGGGCGAGTGGAATCATCACGAAGGACCGGATTTTCTCAATATGGCATTGCAGGTCGAAGGCTCGCTCCTTATTGGGCATGGCGAAGTGCATTGGCGCTCGTCCGACTGGGAGCAGCATCGCCATGGCGCGAACCCGATGTACAGCGGCATTCTCCTTCACATCGTTTTGCACGACAACCGCACTACCACGCCGTTTGCACGCTATACGCTTGTGATGCCGGAAGAAATGGTGCTTCGGGGGAATGTTTTGAACGCAGCAAGTACGTTGAACACAGTAGGCGCGACCAACAATACCCCTCAAAACGACCTCCATGACGTTCTGCGCGATTACGCGATGCAACGATTTTTACGCAAAGCCCGCTACGCTAGTGCTGTTCTCACTCTTCAGGATACAACCGCAGTCTTTATGAGTCTTCTCAACGATTTTCTGCAACGCCGTCTTGGTAAAAAACATCTCCCGAAGGGGCTCAAAAAAATCGCTCATGCTCTTGAACGCTCTGATTGCCAAGAGTTTGCGCCATTCCTGCAATTTATCGAGACTTCACCCGCAATACAGGACGTAACTCAATGTACCAATGCCGTGCAGAATATGGTGAAACAGTGCGCCCAAACAGGTCTCTGCGGACTTGGAACGGCATCCGAGATACTGGTAAATATTGTGTTGCCGCTTGCATACGCTTACTGTGTGGCGCAAGAAGGCGTGGAAGCTGCTCAACATGAGGCAGCTCAATATCTGGTGCGGAGTTTCTTGCACATTCCCGCGGTCAATCAATATGCACATCTGAAGCGAAAATTTCCGCAGATTCCGCAGCACTACGTCTGGCAGCAGCAAGGCTTACTGGAGTATGAAGCAGAAGTAGGAACGCACACAAAGCAGTCGGAAAGAGCTATTCAAGCAGTTGCGGCGCATCAAACCGCGGAAATGGTGATGACGTTTTATACGGTCTAGCGCGTACAATTCTGCGCTTGTACTATCGTCTTTGGAAGCGATTGCTGTCGTTCCTTCAAGATTTCTCTAAGAAGTTTCTCCAAGAAAAATTTACTTCCCACGCTCACAATCTTTGCACAGGTCAACATTTTGTGTAATTTTGCGTCGCACCCTTGAAACACCCATTGGAGCAAGCATCGGCGCAAGGTTGCAAGCCTCTTTGCAAAATCATTGCCGAAAGCGGTGAAATGTCTCTCTTAACCGATGAACAAACATATTAAAATTGCCATCAAAATTTTATTGAACACCTTAACCTCACATCACTTCCACACGTAACCACCCGGAGCGATTCCATGAAACTCATCACTGCGAAAATGGCAGATATTGCCGACACATTGCGCAGCGAACGCAAGCAAATGGCAAAACAACACGAAGAAACGAAAGTCGGCGAAATCACCGCCGGACAAGTGTTGGGCGGCATTCGCGGCGTACCTGCTCTTATCTGTGATACTTCGACGGTGAACGCCGACGAAGGCTTGCGCATACGCAATATTCCCATTCTGGAACTGACCAAAGCGCAGCCCGAAGATATTTTCTTCCTTCTCTGCACCGGCTCTTTCCCAAATGATAGCGAACGCACGGAATTGCACGAACTCTTTACTCAAAATTCCTCCGTGCCGTACTACGTCTGGAATGTGCTGGAAGCTATGCCACGCGACTCGCATCCTATGGTAATGCTTTCTACCGCAATTCTCGTTATGGAGCGTGAATCCCGCTTCCGCGCTGCCTACGATACCGGCAAGGGCAAAGACAAACTCTGGCAATTCATGCTGGAAGACGCATTCTTGCTGCTCTCTCGCATTACAACGATTGCAGCCGCCATCTATCGTATGCGATTCGACAAAGGCGAGCGGATTGCGCCGCGCACCGATCTTGATTGGGGTGCAAACTTCGCATATATGCTGGGTTTGCCGGATAACAACAGCCGCTTTACGGAACTCATTCGTATGTATTTGGTGCTGCACTCCGACCACGAAGGCGGCAACGTCAGCGCCTTCACAGCGAACACCGTTTCATCGGCGCTTTCGGACTTATTCTATTCCTTTAGCGCAGGACTGAATGGCTTGGCAGGACCACTGCACGGCTTGGCAAATCAAGAATGTCTGTCCTTCGTATTGGAACTCCACGAAAAATTCGGCGGCAAAATCCCATCCGACGACGAGCTTGCGAAAGAAATGTGGGCACTTTTGAATAGCGGTCAAGTGATTCCGGGCTACGGACACGCCGTCTTGCGCGTAACCGACCCACGTTTCACCGCTTTCCACAACTTTGGCAAACAAAACTGCGGCGATGACGCTATCTTCGGCATCGTGGATAAACTTTTCCAAATCGCTCCAAAAGTTCTCACCGAACATGGCAAAGCCAAAAACGTGTGGCCTAATGTGGATGCGGCTTCCGGTTCGCTCTTGTACTATTATGGTATGAAAGAATTTGAGTTCTATACCGTCATGTTTGGCGTTTCCCGTGCAATGGGCATTGCTGCGCAGCTTGTGCTTGCGCGTGCTGCCGGTGTGCCGATTACCCGCCCGAAAGGACTGACCAGCGCCGGCATCAAGAAAATGCTCGGTATGAACTAAATCCGACGACGAGTAACGAAGATGTGTAGATTTTGAGCCTTGCAGCGTAAGCACGTTGCAAGGCTTTTTTTGTCTGCTCACTTCTACACTTTTTCCTTGCAGTTTGTTAAAAAAAACAGCAAATTCTTACGACGCATTCATGACGTTTGGCAAATGTGTCTAACGATGCCAAATGAAATGCCGAAACACCTTCAATTTCTTTAGCGGTTCCTGAAAATATGGACAGCCAAACAGACATACATATCAGCTTACGAACTCATTCTTCGCGCAGTGCAGCGTTTGAAGTATTTGCTCCCGAAGTACGCGAGGGAATACCTGAGGAGAGTGATAGCGGTGAGCCTCCGTCGCAGCAAATGCAGCCTTTATCGCGCAAAGCTCCGCACAAGGAAAAACGATTCAAAGGCATACCCGCTTCGCCCGGCATCGTTATTGGACAAGCAGTAACGTTTGTTGTGGAGCCAATAACAATCAAACAAGCCTTGATAGAGCCGGAGCGGGTTCCGGCAGAAATAGAACGATTTCATCATGCCATAGCAGAATGTACCGCAGAGTTGCACCGTACGATAACGATGGCAAACGACGAAGCGCCCGTTGCTGCGCCAATTCTTGAAGCGCAACTGTTCATGCTGAACGATCCCAGCGTCGGTGCGATGGTGACGGAGTATATCCGCAAACAGTATAGTGCCGACCATGCCGTGCAAGACGTATTCGACAGCCAGCAAGCTATTATGCGCCATGCGAGCGATGCGTACTTGCGCGAACGCGCCGCGGACTTAGAACACGTCAAGCAGCGCTTGCTGAATTTTCTTGCCAATCGCAATCTTGTTGCCCCTGAAATTGGCGAAGGCAGCATCGTTATTAGTGAATCGCTCACACCTTCCGATGTTATGCTTTTTCGCAAAAGCGGTATGGCGGCTTTTGCCACCGAATCAAGCGGTATCACCTCCCACGCCGCTATTTTGGCGCGTTCTATGGCTATGCCTTCGGTGGTGGGTTTGGCAAATGTTTGTAAACGCATTCATACCGGTACAAAACTCATTATTGACGGCTTTGCGGGCATTATCATTACCTATCCCCAGCCGGAAACGCTGGAGCGCTATGAACGCAGGCAACAAGACCTCGAAAATAAATTCCGCAAACTTGGCAAATATGCTTCTCTCCCCTCGCAAACGCTCGACGGGCGGAAAATACATTTATTCGCCAATGCCGACTCACCGGAAGAAATCGAAATGGCAAGAGCATCCGGCGCAGAAGGGATAGGGCTTATACGAACGGAATTACAACTCTTAGAACGCCAAATTGTGCCAAGCGAAGACGAACAAACCGCTTTCTACAAAGACCTCGCAGAACGCGCTTACCCGCTTCCCATCACGCTTCGTGCATTCGATATAGGGAGTGATAAATCCTTCGGACTTATTCCGCATGAGCCGAATCCTGCACTGGGACTGCGCGGACTTCGTTTTTTGCTGAAAAATAGAGCGCTCTTCACTGCCCAAGTTCGCGCAATGCTTCACGCTTCCTGCCACCGTAACGTTCGGATTATGCTACCGATGATAACAACGGTGCAAGAATTTCAGAAAGCGCTTAGTTTGATTGAAGGCTGCAAAGCCACATTACGTGCGAACGGTGAAGATTTTGATGAGAATATCCCTGTGGGAGCGATGATTGAAACGCCTGCTGCTGCTCTTATTGCCCGCGAACTCAGCGCAATGGCAGATTTTTTCAGCATCGGTACAAACGACTTGACACAGTACACTCTTGCCGCCGACCGTATGAATGCTGGTGTGATGGCAATTTTTGACACATTCCATCCCGCCATTCTACGCCTTTTGAAGATGACTATCGAAGCGGCACAGTACAGCAATATACCTGTTGCTGTTTGCGGTGAATTTGCCAGTCATGCTGCGGCGACAGAATTGCTTGTTGGTATGGGCATTAACGAATTGAGTGTGGCACATACAAGTCTTTTGGACATGAAAAAACGCATCCGAAAAGTTAATTTTTTGGCGACCAAAACCCTCTCTTCTGAAGCTCTCACTCTGGCTACCAGCTCAGAAGTGAGGAAATATCTCATTTCTGCTACTCGATAAACTCCCCTCTTGTTCCGCAGTGCGCCCGTACGCTCTTTTGACCACAAATTGAAAGATTGCATTAGTCAATAAATTTTGTATATTCGGCGCTGTTTTTAATGCAACTTTAATATTGTTTTACCGTTGCTACAATTTTGATACAGCTATAAAGCGCAATCCAAAACCCTTACCATCTTGACCAGTGCTGTACTATGCAGAGCAATCACAATACCAGTGAACGCAAATCATCGGCTATCAATCTGTTTCTTCTCTGTGGATAGAAAAATATACAACGGATTGAATATGTGCTATCATCATCTCCAAAAATTGTCCAATCCCTGCGTCCTTTTGAGTATATGTTTATGCTCAAAATAGTGGCGCACCTCTTTATCATTTCATTCTTGAGGTTCATAATGAACAAATGGCGACTCTCTGTTGCCCTCACGACGGTATTCTTTTGCTTTGCGGGCGCATTTGCGACTGCTTTTGCACAAGAAGTTATCGTTTCGGGTAGCGTCCTCGACGACCGCGGCAAAGCCGTGGCAGGTGTAAGTATCAAAGCCAAAGGCATCACAGCCGGTGGCTTTTCGGATAGCAAAGGCTTGTGGCGTGTGCGTATCCCTAACGCAAACGGCGCAACCCTTATGTTTAACTATATCGGGTTCAAGCCTTTTGAACTCAAAGCGACCGAAAGCAAAGCGGACATCGTTGTTCGTCTTCAAGAAGACGTGCTGAAAACATCGGAAATCGTCGTAACGGGCGTTGCTTCCAGCATCAAAAAAGCAAATTCACCGACTTCGATTGGTACAATCTCCGAAAAAGAACTCCTTCCGGCTCCTGCTCAAACGGTTGACCAAGCGTTTGCTGGTAAGTTTGCTGGTGTTTCGATTCGTCAGAACTCCGGTGCTCCGGGCGGTGGCATGAGTGTTACTCTGCGCGGTGCCACGACACTTCTTGGCGGCTCACAGCCTCTGTACATCGTAGATGGTGTTATTATTAACAACAACACCAATTCCGGTGGTCAAAATACAGTGACAGCTGCTGGTGCAGGTGGCGCAACAGGTGGTGCTTCGCAAGAACAGTCTGTTAATCGTATTGCTGACATCAATCCGAACGATATCGAAGACGTTCAGGTATTGAAAGGTCCATCGGCTGCTGCTGCATACGGCTCAAAAGCTGCTTCGGGCGTAATTATTATCAAGACCAAACAAGGTCGTGCCGGTAAAACGAGTATTACCGTTAACCAGCAAATCGGTATGAACACCCTTCAGCGCAAACTTGGCCTCCGAAAATTCAGCACTGCCGCAGAAGTAGAAGCATGGAATCCCGATTTTGTTGATGCCTTCAAAGCATCTAATGGTGCATATTTCGACCACGAAGAACTTCTTTACGGTAATACAGGCTTCGTGAGCGAAACCGATATTAACGCTAAAGGTGGCAATGAAACGACCCAATTCAACATCGGTGGCACCTACCGTAGCGACCAAGGTATCATCAAAAACACTGGCTTTGAGCGTCTTGGTGCGCGTTTGAACCTTAATCACAATTTCAGTGATAAACTTAGTGCCAAAATTGGCATTAACTACACACGCAGCCGCTCTGACCGTGGCTTTACCGGTAACTCCAATAATGATAACGTAAGTATCATCTATGGTGTATCGGTTATGCCAACCTTTGTCGATTATCGCAAACGTGCTGACGGAACCTATCCGGCACTCCTCCTTAATCCGGCAAATCCATATGAGGTTGTCGACCGCGTGAAAAATACGGAAAATGTAAGCCGTATTATCGCTTCAGCAAACCTTAAATGGGAAATCTACAAAGCCGAAGAGTCATCATTGGAGTTCGTATTCCAAGGTGGTGCAGACTTCGCTTCACAACGCAACATCATCGTTGACCCCTCCACTACACTGCACCAGCGCGTGAAACCGCAACCGGGCTTGTATGGTGTATCGGACGCAAACAATTTGTTCTCCAATATGTACCTCACCCTTGTACACCGCTACGAGCCAAGCGCAGGCTTGTCTTTCACGACTCAAGCAGGTGCACAGTTTGAGAATCAACAGTCGAACTCGGTTGTGAACGTTTCTAACGGCTTCCCTTCAGACTTGGAAAATATCAACGGTGCAGCAAGCCAAACAAGCGTACAAACAATTATCAACCGTTATGACCGTGGTTTCTATTTCCAAGAAGACGTGGATATTTTCGGTAAAGTATTTGTTACGGGTAGCCTTCGTGGTGATGCAGCAAGTGCGAACGGCGATCCGAATCGCTTCTTCCTTTTCCCCAAAGTTGCCGGTTCGGTACAATTTGCATCGTTTGACTTCTGGAATGATATGAAGAATATCTTCCCGCTGTTCAAATTTCGTGCAGCATACGGCGAAGCCGGTACACCTGTGAACAACATTGCGGCGAAATATAATCTGCTTTCTTCTTCACAAAATAACTTTGCCGGTTTGGGTAGTGGTCTTGCACTTGCCTCAAGAAAAGGCAACCCTGACATTCGTCCTGAGCGTGCTTCAGAAATTGAAGCTGGCTTGGACTTTACTGTTGGTGAAAACAGTCTTATTGCGGTAGAAATTAGCGCATACCGCAAATATGTTACGGACTTGATTCTATCCCGTGCTTTGCCGGCTTCTTCCGGTTTTACGAGTATTTTTGAAAATGCCGGTGAAATGGAAAACCTTGGTTTGGAAGTATCGTTGTCCTTCAACGCTGTTCGTACTGAGCTTGTGACATGGCAGCCGCGCGTCAACTTCTTTAGCAATACAGCAAAAATCACCAAGCTTGGTGTTCCTGCGTATAACTCCGGCGGCTTCGGTACCGGTTACGGTGCAAACCGTATTCAAGAAGGTGTTTCACCGACCGCAATCTTTGGTCGTCAAAACCTCGGCACTACGCCCAGCACACCTGGTGTTGCAGCTGGCGTGTATAATCTTTCCAAACCCGCAGGCGACGCAAATCCGATGTTCCAAGTGGGCTTCGCTAACAGCCTTAACATTGGTAATTTGAATTTCTACTTCCTCATTGACTGGCGTCAAGGTGGCAGCGTAGTGAATCTCACACAGGCTCTCTACACTGAAGGTGGATTGTTCAAAGATCAAACCGAGCAAGCACGCATTCTTGCAGAAGCAGCGAAACCCGCTTCTCAAGGTGGTACAACTCCATACATCCAAGACGCATCGTTTGTGAAGTTCCGTGAAGCAAGCATCAATTACACCTTCGACAAACAAGCGCTTGGTGGTGATACTTTTGAGTTCTTGCGTATTGGTGTAAGCGGACGTAATTTGCTTACGCTCACACCGTACACGGGTTATGATCCTGAAGTAAGCAATTTCGGCAATATCATTACCTCTGGCGGTCAAGACGTTGCGCCGTTCCCGTCGTCGCGCTCGTTCTTCTTTAACATTGCTCTTGGCTTCTAAGCATCTACTTTTAAGCACCTGCTTCTTAGTATTTGCTTTGCAGCTTTATTTTTCTTGAACTATCAATTTTTCTTATCCATGAAAACACAATTTTTGAATCGTTTCGCATCCGTCCGTCGCGCAATGAGCACGACTGTTGCGATAGCGGCATTTGTGGTGGGTCTTGGAAGCTGCGACCAAAATTTCACAGCTCCCGATCCAAACTCACCTACACCGGAAACGGCAAGCCTTCAGACGCTTATTACCGGCACACTCGCAAACTTCCGCTATACGGAAATTAACGAGTTCATCGGTATTGCCGGTCGTGAAATTTACACCTCTGCGGCAGATGACCCGCGCATTTTGCAGCAACCTATTGGACAGAATGCCCTAGATGCAACAGCATTTGTGGTGAGTGCTCCATGGAATCAAATGTACTACACCATTGCGAACTGTCGCAATCTTGTGGATTTTGCAGCAAAGCTTCCTGCCGCTCAAAAAGCTGGCGTAGAAGGTTTTGCAAAAACCATTCAGGCGCATGAACTTATACGTCTGTCAGGTATCTGGTATGACGAAGGTATTAAAATTGAGTATCGCCTTGACCGTAATGCTCCATTTGTGCCTCGCGCACAGTCGCTCGCAGAAGCAGCTCGCTTGCTTGACGAAGCGAACACAGCGCTTGCCGCAGCTGGGGCAACATTCTCGTTTGCCCTTGGTGCTGGCTTTGCTGGCTACGACACTCCCGCGCAACTTGCACGCGTCAATCGCGGACTTCGCGCCCGTGTTGCTGCTTATCAAGGTGATTATGCTGCTTGCTTAACGGCTCTCAGTAGTTCCTTCCTCCGCGAAGGCAACACCGCAGCTGATATGCGCATTGGTGTCGGTCACGCTTATTCCACTCAGCCTGGCGACGTTCCGCCGCGCGGTCGTGGTGGTGTCGGTGGCAATCCGTTCTACCAAAATCTTGCTGCACCGAGCATTCGCTGGTGGGTTCAGAAAAACTTCTTAACCGACAATCCCGATAGCACTGTTGATTTGCGCATCCTCAATAAATGTGCAATCCCTACGGTTGTTGCCGTTCCGGCTGCAATTGGTAGCGGCGCAGGTCTGACTTCGCCCCGCGCTGTGAATCTTTATCAGACGCAAAATGCTCAGACGAGCATTATTCGCAATGAAGAGCTCCTTCTTCTCCGCGCTGAAGCTCGTATGTTCGGTGCTACGCCTGACCTTGCCGGCGCACTTGCCGACATCAACCGTGTCCGTGCTGCTGCAAACGCTCCGGCATTAACAACTGTTGGTGCTGACCGTACGGCTCAAACAACTCGCCTTCTCTATGAGCGTCGTTACTCGCTCTTCTTTGAAGGCTTCCGTTGGGTTGACAACAAACGTTTCAATCGTCTTTCCGAACTTCCGATTGAACGCTCCATTGATCGTTTGATCACGGCAGGCTGGCCAAAACCTGTCAACGAAATTCCGCAATAAATCTTGCTGATTTTGTGAAGATTATCCCCGTCTTATGCGACTCTGCACAAGGCGGGGATTTTTTTATCACCATTCTTCGGTGCGGGTTTTGCCATCGGCTTTTTTGTGAGGAAAAATGTACAAAATCTTGTATATTTCTCACCATAGAGCCAGAGTGATTTTTTTTGACAAACGATTTGTAGTAAAAACACAAGGAGAACGCAGCCATGCGATACAGTGAAGTTTTTGCCGGCTACGAACCCGACATCAGCCACATTATGACGGAGGACGATGAGCCTGTGGATAATTTGTTTTCCGAACACCAGCAGCGCCTTTTTGGCGATGGTATTCATGACTACTGGCATTCCCCCGACGGGCAGCCGTTTATTGCCGTCAGCAATGTCGGGCTGTTCTATGCCTTGCAGCAACCACCGATTGTTCCTGATTTCATGCTCAGTTTGGGGGTGGACTATCCCGAAAACTACTGGGAGAAGCGCCATCGGACCTATTTTGTATGGGAGTTCGGCAAAGCACCGGAACTCGCGGTGGAAGTGGTCTCTAATCTGGTAGGCAATGAACTGGACAAGAAATTTGACCTCTACGCGCAAGCAGGCATCACGTACTACGTCGTCTATGACCCGTCGGAGCAGTACGGCACGGACACGCTGCGCCTTTTTGTGCGCGAAGGCACGGACTTTCGCCGATTGGACAAGCCGTATTTTGAGATGCTGCGCTTAGGTTGCACGCTCTGGGAAGGCGAGTATGTCGGTATGCACGGCACGTGGCTACGCTGGACGCATCCGGACGGGAGTCTCATTCCGACAGGCGCGGAGGCTGCTTCGGCAGCACGCGAATTGTTACAGGAAGCTCGCAGTGAAGCGCAGGAAGCTCGTCTTCGTGCAGAAAAACTTGCTGCCAAACTCCGCGCTTTGGGAATAAATCCCGAAGAATGAACTCTCTAAAGTAATGACAAACAAAACACCAATTTTTTTGTTCGTCATTCTTTGGTATGGGTTTTGTAAATTGTATGTTGCATTCTTATCCATCCACGATGGGCGTGCTGCGGTCGACGGTGTTTTGACGCAGTACGCCCATTGTTTTTTATGATTTTCTGTGTATTTTTCCTCCCAGATTGCTTTCGCATTTCTGAAAAAGAGGAACGTACATTGCTCCATTGTGAAACATATTGCGCCCAATGACGAACCCAAACGATAAGCCTGATAGCGCACGCATCAATCTTGCTGTGTTTGCCTCCGGTAGCGGATCGAATGCAGAGGCAATCATCCACTACTCTTGGCGTACCACATCAGCCTTTCGTGTAGCCCTTATGGTCAGCAATAACTCACGATGTGGCGCTATGGAACGGGCGATGATGTTTGATATACCGACCGTGCATCTCAGTAGCACAACGCACCCAAACGCAGATGAGTATGCAAACGCTCTGGCAAGCGCTCTGCAAGAACATCAAATTGAGATGATAGCACTCGCCGGATTTATGAAAAAATTACCGCAAGAAATTGTGCAGATATTTTCTCCCAAAGGTCGGAGTCGCATATTTAACATCCATCCATCGCTTTTACCGAACTTCGGTGGACACGCAATGTACGGCATGAACGTTCACAAGGCGGTCATCGCTGCCAGAGAATCCACAAGCGGCTGTACTGTTCACGAAGTGGACGGAGAGTACGACACTGGCACGATTATTGCTCAAAAATCTGTAGCCGTTCTTATGGCTGATACGCCCGAAAGTCTTGCTGCTCGCGTTCTCGCATTTGAGCATGAGTTGTATCCCGATGTGTTACAGCAAAAGGCACTCGAAATACAGAACAATATCCTCTAGCAAGACCAACGAAGAACGTGTGAATGAACTCGTTCACAACACTCAAATATTGATGAAAAATCTGTGCAAGCTCACGTTTGTACACCCGTAGCAACCCTGCTCTACGCAGAAAGGACAACCCATCATGCAGTCTCATTCATCTCTCGCTCGCTCTTCTCGGCATTGGCGCAAATATGCTGCCGCCGGGGCAGCGTGTACAGCATTGACAGCAGGCGCACTTGTGGCTGTCTTTGAGCCATTCACTGCGAATGAAACTGTCGCTTCCACACGTGGTGCGGCAACGCTTACCAGTGTCGTCGCTGCTGATACAAGCAAGATGAGCGCTAATGAAAAAATCTTTCTGCCCGTTATTGAGCAACTCTTGGCGCAAGGCGCAGATGCACAGTTCGTCAAGCAACTCGTCAATCACGCCAACGCAACATTTTACGAAAAACTGACAAAAGTAAATGTTCCGGTGAAGCCACAGCCTCCATCAAAAACACCGCCGAAGGGCTATGATTATGCCTACAATGCGCTTGCACTCAAGAAATCGGAAGAATTCTTGAGTGCCAATGATTCTCTGCTCACTGCCGCAGAGCGCCGTTACAACGTTGCAAAAGAAGCAATTACGTCTATCATGTGGGTAGAGACGCGATTTGGAGATTTTTTAGGGAGTTACAATGTGCCGAGCGTCTATCTGAGTTTTGCATTGGTGACGCAGCCGGAGTATCTTCAAAAGAACAAAGAGCGCTTAAAAGCAGAGTTTGACGGCACAGAAGAAGAGTGGGCAGTGATTGAGAAGAAAATCGAGGAGAAATCCCAGCGCAAAGCAGCATGGGCAATTAACGAATTGCTGGCTCTGCAAACCATGTACAAAAACAATCCTAAGCAAGTCTTGGATTTACGAGGTTCGTGGGCAGGTGCGTTCGGATTATCACAGTTTCTGCCTTCGAGCTATCTCAAACTTGGTGTGGATGGCAATAAAGACGGCACCATCAATCTTTTTGATGTACAAGATGCCGCTCATAGTATCGGCAATTACCTCAGCAACGCGGGGTGGGGTAAAAATAAAAAATCACAGCACCGCGCCGTCTATAACTACAACCATAGCGACGCATATGTGAACGCTGTCTTAGGACTTGCCAAACGTCTTTCCAGTAGCCAAACACTGTCATCGGAGGGCGCAAGCAAATCTCTCACAAGTAAAGCAGTCTCGCCCCATCAGCAAACCGAATAAACTCCCAAACGCACATTACATACTGCCTACGTTCAAAGTCTGGTCATCGTTCTTTCTTGACGATACCAGACTTTTTTGTAGCATAGACGCTAATTGTGCTTATTGTTTGAAATAACCATCCCGTGCCATATCACGCAATTCGACGCTAAGTTGGCAGGAGCGTTGTTTGACGGATTCGTGGAATGTTTCTTTGAGCAGTGCCAGAAGCCGCTCACCTGCTTGTTTTTTAATATCTGCGGTGCGTCCTTCAAGAACCTCTAAACGCAGATGCACAAAAGCGTGGTTTGCGTCCCCGTCGGCAATATAATACGTCGGGCAAGGATACACGCGACTTTTGAGGTCGGCGAGTTTGAAAGCACCAAGTTCCGTTAATACCCAGTGCATACGGCTAAAAAGTTGCTCAAAATCAGGCTTTTCGATAATGTTCGTCGAGTGTTCGAGAATGATGTGCGGCATAGTCTGGTCAGAATGATGGAAGAGTGCGGTTAGACTTTTGTATCGTTGGGGCAAATATAGTAGTTTTTGCCCAGTTTCCTTACAGTTTCCGCGTAAAATTGTCAAAGTGACACACTTTGTTCTTGAGTGTGGGAAAATTCTGACACTTTAAGAGATTTTTCCTTATGCCTACTGCGTATTCGTAACCGCAAAGGACTGATAAAACCTTCTTTCCAAGCAATTCAGGAAGTCTTGGCATATTTTTTGATTATTTTTGTAGCGTAATGATGATTTCAAAGACTTTTCTCATTTTTTTTGAACGGATAAATTGCCATGAAACGCTTTAGCAATAGTACATTGCCCAAACTTGCCATGCTGCTGCCCTTGCTTGCTTGCTTGCTGTTCGCGGCTTTGCCTTCCTTTGCGCAAGTCGCACTGCCATCAGCAAAAACAACCACCCAAACGGAATATCGCTCGCTTGAACGTGCTTTGCTCACCCCGGAAAAAGTCTATCGTCTCAATTTAAGCGGACTTATGCTTACCGAAGTTCCGCCGGAGATTGTGAAACTTAAAAACCTTCAATGGCTTGATTTGAGTTTTAATCAACTTGATTCGTTGCCGGCAGAACTGTGCCGCTTGCAAAATCTTGAAACCGTCACGTTGCTCTTCAATCAACTCAAAAAGCTGCCCGATAGCATGGGCGCACTGAAAAAGTTACGCTCACTCAATATCGCTAATAACAAATTTGAAACATTCCCCACTGTTATTACCCAATTATCGGGTTTACAGTTGTTGGATATTGCGGGAAATGGCTTTACAAGTCTGCCAATAGAACTTTTTGCGCTTACAGAACTACAAGATCTCAGCATGAGCAGCAATAAGCTCACCATACTTCCGGCAGACCTCGGCAAACTCACCAATTTGATGTCGCTCGATATTGGCAGCAACCAACTCAGTAGTCTGCCGCCGGAAATCAGCAATCTGACGAAATTACAGGTCTTGGAAGTAGGTTCTAACCAAATTCAATCGCTATCCGATGATATTGTAAAATTGGCGAAGCTACATACACTTACACTTCGCAACAACAAGCTCACAGCGCTACCTGCCAATATCGGTCAGCTTCCCAAACTGCGTACACTCATTCTCTCTAAAAATCGCCTCAAGACCCTGCCCGACAGTCTTCAATGGTTTCTGCTCTTGCGCGACTTGGACGTAAGCAAGAATCGCCTTTCCGAGTTGCCTGCCAGTATAGGAGAAATGGCAAGTTTGGAAAATTTTGATGCAAGTTCAAACTATTTCAAAATCCTTCCGGCGAAATTTGCTCAGCTCACGACGCTCAAGCGCCTCACGCTCGTTGCTAATGAGTTTGTCATTTTTCCTGCGGAAATCTCACGACTGACAGCACTGGAAGAACTCGACATGGCGAATAATTTTATTGCGCAACTGCCTGCAAGCATTAGTGATATGACTGCACTCAGTTCACTGAATCTCCGCGGGAACAGACTGCTAACTATTCCCTCAGAAATTGGTTTTTGCCAAAATCTTGTCGCCATTAACTTCGCCTATAATGACCTACTCACGCTTCCGCAAGAAATCAACAGGCTGACTAAATTACAAACCCTGAGCATCGGTCAAAACCCGATGCAGCGTAGCGAGATTGAGAAGATTCGTGCTTTTATACCACAAGCGCGGCTAGGATTTTAAGAAATCGACAGCAGAAAAAAATTGGGCGGAGAAGGAAGGCAATAAAAAACCTTCTTTATCCGCCCAATCTCTTTTCACCAGCTCTTTTTTCTCAGACGCTCATCGTTATGGTTTTCAGAACTTGTGCTCCGCCTTCGAGCGAGATTTCATCCAGTCCGCCGTGATTCAGAAAAAAATTCACGATAAGTTCGCTGCCACTTGGCGGAAAGATGTGAATAGGCGGCATCATTTCGTGCCGAAGATGGGCGATAATAGCCGTGGATATAGCGCCCGTGCCGCAAGCACCGGTTTCTGCTTCCACGCCACGCTCAAAGGTACGCAGACGAATCGTTTGCTCGCCAATAATCGTATAAAAGTTCGCATTTGCGCCGTTCGGGAAGGCGCTGTTGTGCCGCACGGCAGCACCCCACTTGGCAATATCAAACCCGTTGAATCCCGCTTGAATCACTCCGCCCGCTTCGGGAAACCAAATCACGGCATGGTCAGAGCCAACATTCACAAAGCCTGCGGTTATTTTCATTCCCCCTTCAAGTGTGAGCATCATCGGGAAATCAATTTCCTCCGGCTCCGGAAAAAAGAGACGCACCGTGTTGCCCGTGCGATTAATTTCGGCTTTGTACTTGGTCTCCGGCGCAGCAAACCAAATCTCCGGCGTGTGGGCGGAATGAAAGAATCCATGCCGCTCGGCAAAATGTACCGCACAGCGTCCGCCATTCCCACACATTGCACCATGTGAGCCGTCAGGATTAAAAAATTTCATTATGAAATGCAGCCCTGAACCAGAGGGTGCATCGTCTATGAGCATCATACCTTCGGTTCGCGGCAGATGCTCGCTTGCAGCACAAAGCGTTTGCGCCAACTCGCAACCTTCGGCGACAGAAATCTTGTGCTTGCGATTATCCATCACCACAAAGGTATTGCCAGCGCCCGACATAAGCGACACGTCCAGATTCATATTCACCTCCTCAAAAGTGTTTCCGTTGACCGAAGAACATTGATTTTCCATGAATGGAGAAAATTACGGATTCTTTCGTAAAATCACACACGAAATTTCCCCTTGCTGAGGCATAACTATTTCGTAATTTTGAATTCGCGTACTCCAAGCCCGTGCGCACGGCGCAAATGCGCAGCGCTCTTTGCATTGCGCAATTATGGGCTTTTTTGTTTACTTCTTTCACCTCTCATGGCGCAACCATCCTCGAAAGGCATTTCCGCAGAAGTCAAAGTCGGTGCGGTAACCGTTGCCTCCCTTCTTCTCCTTATCGCGGGCGTGATTATTGGCAAAAGTGTTCTGGCACGAACCAGTTTTACTACTCTCACCATGCTGTCGCCGTCGTCGGGCGGCGTGGAGATTGCCTCGCCTGTGCTGGTCAATGGCGTAAAGCGCGGCTCCGTTACAAGCGTGCAGCCCGTAAGCGGCGGCGTAGCAATTACGGCTTCGATGGATAACGTCGCTGACCTTCGCAAGGATGCTCTTGCGCGAATAATGATTTTGGAAATTACCGGCGGACGCAAAATTGAAATCAATCCCGGCACAAGTGGTGGTGCTCTTTCTCAGCAAGACACCATTCGCGGTATCTACACGGGAGATATTGCCGATCTCATTGCCATTATCGGAGAAGTTGGTCCCGACCTGAAAAATATTGTTCGCAAGTTGGACACTATTGCCGGAGCAGGAACGGCGCTTTTGGCAGACGGTAAGTTTGTCAACGATACGCGCAAGGCAGTGAAAAATCTGGCAGAAGTAGCCGAAAGCGCAAATACGCTCGTGGAGCGCAACAAAGGGAACATCCAAACCATCGTCAGCGACCTGACAAGTATTTCCAAAGAACTTCGCACAACGGTCAACACCAACGCACCGAAAGTGGACAAGCTCGTCGTGCAGCTTGATTCTACGCTCGTGGAAGCGCGTCGGCTCATCACTACGGGCGACAAAACAGTGAAAAATGTGGACGGCTTGATTAAGAATGTGGATGGCTTCATCAGCGATGCAAAAAACAAGGATAATCTCATTCACAAATTCGTCTATGATGCCGAGTTTAACCGCCGTCTGGATACGACCATTGCTCGCTTGCAGGTCTTTTTGGATAACCTGCGGTATGATGGCATCAATGTAAACGTGCGCTTGGGGTCGAGACCGTGATAGCTACAAAACAACTGCTTTGTAATCCTAAAGAATCAGTGCGATGAAGGCAATTTTTGAGCATCCGACGTATAGAAGAATTCATCGAGTATTTATACTTCTGTGTTTTAGCGTTGTAGTAACTGACCTTCTGGGGTTTGTTCCAGAGGACTTCCTGCGAGGCAGAACGATAAATGTCGTAGGAATAATCATACTATTTCCCCAAATAGTCGAGGATTGCTACTATTGGTGGCAGAAGAAGAAAATATCTAAACCCTAAGTCAATATAGCAAATTATGAAGGTGATTTTTGAGCATCCGATGTATAAAAGAATCCATAAGACACTTGTATTTCTGTGCGTTGTTCTTTTTATAGCTGACCTTCTGGGGTATATCCCCGATAATTTTTTGCCAGGTGGTAGGTTAGGTGTCGTAGCAATAATCATTCTAACTCCTCAAGTAGTCGAAGATTGCTACTATTGGTGGCAGAAGAAAAAAT
>JANYDO010000013.1 GCA_025363605.1 Candidatus Kapaibacterium sp. | reverse complement strand
GGGCGGCACGATAAAAACGTCCTCGCCAGTGGAAGAAATTGTGGTTGAAAACGGTCGTGCGACTGCTGTTCGCTTCGGTGGCGAGGTGTTTGAAGTAGATGCAGTCGTCTCCAACGCAGACTTTGCGCATACACAAATGAAACTTCTCAAGGCAGAACATCGTAAAAAATGGACAGATAAAAAAGTGCTGAAGCTCGATTACTCCATGAGTGCTTTCCTGATGTATATCGGCACCAAAAAGAAATATCCGGAACTTTTGCACCATACCTTGATTCTCTCGGAGCGGTACAAAGAGCTTGTGAAAGACATTTTTGATAAAAAAATTCTGCCGGAAGATTTTTCGATGTACCTCCACGTGCCGACGCGCACGGACGAAGATATGGCGCCCGAAGGCTGCGAAAGTATGTACGTCCTGATTCCGGTGGCAAACCTTGCATCGGGCTTGAAATGGGACGACATCAAGCAAAAGTATGCCGACAAAGTATTGCAGTTCCTCGAAGAAGATTTCGGCATGAAGGATTTGCGGGCGAATCTGGATGTATTGGAACTCTTCACACCGGAAGATTTCAAACGTGACCGCAATAGCCATCTGGGCAGCGCATGGGGCGTAGAACCTTCTATTCAGCAAACGGCGTATTTCCGTCCGCACAACCGCAGTGAAGACGTACCGAATCTTTACATCGTCGGCACAAGCACTCATCCGGGCGCAGGCGTACCGGGCGTACTGATGACCGCCGAGACGACGCATAAACTGGTTTGCCAAGATTTCGGATTGCCATTTTTAGAAAAACCTGTCATTGAGCCGGTTTTGAGCTAAGACTGTTCGTTTTTTTGAAGCATCACGGAGTGCGAACGCACGTTCGCATTTGGGAGTGCAGTGCAGCGCGAAAAAGCGTTGGGCTGCACTTTTTTTGTCGCTATATTGCGCTTCAAATCATAGACTGTTCATCGTATTGTTGCAAAAAGATATGCGAAAAAGCACATTCTTCAGCGCATCGTTGCTTATGAGCGTTGGCGTATTGTTCTGCGGGCGCTTGTCTGCACAAGGGCAGAGTTTAGAAAAAATTGCCCCGAAAAGCGCTTCGGCACTACGCTCGACGGTACTATATTTTGGTGAAAATATCCGCTTTGTCGCTGACATTGCCTCTGAAGCCAATATTCCCGCTAAGGAACTAATGCTGACATACAAATTTAGCGGCGACGAGCGCATAGAAGCTCAATACGAAGTGCCTTTCACGGGAGAGCGTATTCCGGGATATGCTCGCAAGGTGGAATTGGAAGTGTACAAAGGGGCTGCGAATAGCGAAAAGCAGCTTCTCTGGACGCACACCTACGAAGTACAACAAATTCCCCCAACGTTTAATGTCACTAAAGCAAGCGCTGAAGCGACCTTGAGTAAGGGCAAAGCGGCAAAGCCGGGTGAATGTACGTTTTCTATCAAAGGTTTGCGTGTGGACTTCGCAAAACCCGTTGATGCGGAGAAAAATCGCGTCATTACGGCACTCGTGAATGATTTGGAAGTCAGCGAACCGGAATTAGACACAACGAAGACAAGCGTACAGTTTTTGAGCGGGGAAAAGTCGGACGATAAACTAAATAGCGCTCTCAAGCCAAGTTGTATCAGTCTTTCGGGCTTTTTTGATGCCGGAGTATTTTTGGTGAATCTCGGTATTACAAATTTACCTAAAGTCTCACTGAAGGGAAAAACGCTCAAAGGCACTATCGGTATTAAACTCAACGTCAAGCTGCTGAACCGCCGTGCCATGCGCTCTGCGACGGCAGAAGAAACGGTACTTGTGCCAATAAATCTTACATTCTAGTAAATCTCATATTCTAAGTATATGGACAGTGATTTTGGGAACACAGACAAGAGTGTCTGTGCAGATAGCGAAATCTAATTTTATCCACAACCTTCGTAAATCTCATTTCTAGTAGCGACAGCTTTACCCATTTTTTTGTACTGTCTTTCCATTATGAAACGTATCGTCCTTGTTTTTCTTCTGAGCGTTGTTCTTACTGCAAGCCATTCTCTTCTCTTTGCTCAGAGCTTGCGTGAAGTCTTTCAGCGCTTTCCCTTAAAGCGTCCCGAAACGTCCATGACCCCTTCGCCAACCAATAAGGTTGTCTATGATGCCACAAATGGATATTTGTCCATTAAAAGCATCACTAATGCTGAGGCTCATTCATCGGAGCAGGTCGTTTTTACGCTGTTTATCGCAGAAGACGGCACGAAGTATTATGCCTATCAAGAAATCAACGACCCGGGTGGCGCAGACGGTTGCAAGCGGAGTAAGTTCAAAATGTACTTGCTTGATGCCGGCGAATGGCGTGATGTCACGGCGCAACTCATTCCAAGCGTCCGCATTAGTGAGTTTTATGGAAAAAAGGGTGCACCAAGTTTGATAGATGTCAACGGCATCATTAGCTACACCTCTGCCGATAATCAGCATGGACAAGGGCTTGGTATTGATTACACGCTGCCGCAAATTGGGACAACCATTCAGGCGACGCTTGCCTACCGATGTGAAAACGATGTCACGGCGGAATATCTCAAGCTCTATAAAGAATGTAAATTCAAAACGATAGAGCTTCTTTGGAATAAACAAAATGGCTGGTTCATTATGGGGAAAAAGCGGTGATGCGCCATCTGTCTGCTTTGCTCTTTGCCGATTCACGATTGCTGTTCAAAAGACCGACCTTCAAAAGACTGCTGTTCAAAAGATTGTTCTTCAAAAACTCCGATGAATACTCGCCTCAAGATCATTCAAGAAATGCTTGCCGATAGCTCAACTGATATGGCAGACGACAAACGCAGTCGCCTTGCTCTCGAGGCCGCATATCTTCTTGCTCCAGTTGATAATGCTCTTGCCCACGACCACGCACTTGAGGCTTTGCGCTATGCCCGCTCTTCGGGTGATTCCATGTTGGAGCTGGAAAGCGCTCTGGCGCTTGCTGTCGTCGCTGCCCAAGCCGCGCAGTTTGATGAAGCTCTCCCACGTTTTTTTCAAATTACGAAGCAAGCGGAAATGCTACACTCGCCGCACATTCAAGCAAGTTCTTTGCGTTGGACGGGTGTGTGCTATGTGCGGATTGCGATGTTCACTACTGCGTTGGAATATCTGGCTCAATCGCGCCTCATTGCGGACGAACATACCTTGACCTTAGAATCAGCGAAGATTTACAACACCAGTGGTGATGCGTACTTTGGCTTGGGCGAAGCGCAAACCGCATTGCAGCACTACCGCGAGGCACTCCGAATATTGGAAGGATTGGGCGAAGTTGACGAGAAAGCATCCGCACTCCTAAGTATTGCCTCTGCACACAAGGAATTGCGCGGTTACAGTCAGGCACGCCTGTATTTCGAGCAAGCGCTTGCCGCATACAAACACGCCGGAAATACAAGCGGTGTCTGCATTGCGCTCATGGGCGTATCGGAAATGTATGCCGAGCAGGAGCGCTACGACAAGGCGCTGGAGCTACTGTTTATTGCAATGGAAATCGGTGAGCGCGAAGTGAGCATGATTGAGCGGAGTCAGGTGCTGGTCGTTATCGGTGATGTATATTTTCGTGCCGGTCGGGCTGATAAAGCTCTTCCGTACTTGCTTCGTGCGGAAGAAGGGTTGCGCGATACTCAAGCCCTTGCTATTGTCGCAAAAGTTCACGAACTTCTATCGCAGTGCTACAAAGCGACCGGGGATATTGAACGAGCGTTCAGCAATTTAGAACGATTTCATGCGCTTCGTGAGCAAACGGCGCTGCAGGATGGCAAGCGAACCATTCAGTATTTGCAGCAGGGATTCGCAGCAGAGCAGGCGCAAAAAGAATCGGAAATTTACCGTTTGCGAAATGTGGAGCTTGCACACGCACAGCAAGAATTGGAGCGACTTTTGCTCAATATTTTGCCTTTACCCATAGCCCAGCGCCTTCGAGCCGGAGAAAGTACAATAGCCGATACGTTTGAGAATGTAACGGTAATGTTTGTGGATATTGTAGGTTTTACGCGCCTTGCAGGTCAGCACACGGCGGAGGAAATTGTGCGGATTCTGGATGATATTTTTTCGGTTTTTGATACCATCACTGAGCAGTATAACTTGGAGAAAATCAAAACCATTGGTGATGCGTATATGATAGCAAGCGGTATTCCGCACCCGCGTCCAGACCACGTAGAAGCTGCTGTTCGCGCTGCACTGGATATGCTTGAGGCAATTGCCAAAATCTCGGCTCGTATGATGCAGAAGGGTTTGGAAACAGCGTTGAACGTCCGAATCGGGATGCACACCGGAAGTGTGGTGGCGGGTATTATCGGTACAAAGAAATTTGCCTACGACCTTTGGGGCGACACCGTCAATACGGCTTCACGCATGGAATCGCACGGCGAGGCGGGCAAGATTCATTTTTCTGAAGAGGTCTTTGCGGCGCTTTTGAATAACGCGTCGGAGCATGATTATTGCATTGAAGAGCGCGGAGAAGTAGAAATAAAAGGTAAAGGAACGATGACAACGTATTTCGTTGTGGGTAGAAAGCCGCAGAAATCCTAGATTTGCAGTTGGTCGTGGCGTATCACGCTTTTGAAGAGCATTACGCTTTTGAATAGGCGACGTTATGAAAATCAGTATCATCTTTTTCGCGTCAGCGCTCATATTCTTTGAG
>JANYDO010000530.1 GCA_025363605.1 Candidatus Kapaibacterium sp. | reverse complement strand
GACAGCCTCATTATTGACGAGGCAGACAATATATTGTGTGAAAAACTGGTGCCGCAGTTCAGTTCTATGGCACAAGAAGCACGCCTCACAGCCTATCCGCAGCCGGTTCACATCGGAGAGGCGCTTAATGTGGAATTGTCCCTTGCCGTGGGACGTTCTATCACCATGGATGTCGTCAACGTGCTGGGGCAGCGCGTAGCTATGATATACGAGGGTGCGGCTTCACCGGGCTTACAACTATTTCGCGAGACACTCAATTTGCCAACAGGTACATACTTCCTGCGATTATTAACCGGCTCCGGTACAATCATTCAGCAATGTATTATCACCCCATAAAAGCCACAACCCCTCACGAATACTCATTCGTGAGGGGTTGTAAGGATAGCAAACAATCTTCTTAGAAACGGAATCCACCACTTACGCCTATCCAAGCAGCAGCATTTCCCTGCTGCGAGGGAACCCGCCAAGCAGATGGAAATAATTCCGAAACAGCGTAAGTATTATTATAGAAAGCCCAATTCACAGTAGGACCGATAAATACTGAGAAATTTTTTGCAAATTCATGCCCGTAGAGAAAGCGCAAATGTGTAATCGTAGCGTATGGTGCCCAAGAGCGTGAATTTGCACCCTCCCAGACTCCTTCGCCGTGTACGCTCAAATCCATGTAATCACGCTGTGAGAAGTAAATCTGTGTTCCTAAGCCATACCCAAACCCCCACAACGTAATTCCATTGAATGGTTGTAGTCCCACAGTAAGAAGGTTATAGAAATTTTTATTACCCGTCCGCAGACCAAGCCGAATAAAGCGCATTTCATCTGTCCACAAGTCAACGTGAATACCGTGCGCGGCGGAGAAATTGATTAAGCCAAGCATCACGCCTTGATTATCTTCAGCCGTATTGATGAGTCCGATTTGTGCGCCCGTCACAATCACCGCCGTATTCAAAATCCCTGCAATTTGCAGTCCCGCTACGTTTTTCGCATGATTGCTCACGCCTGAGCCTTGAACTCCGCGCACATTCTCAGCAATATTGATAACGCCCGATCCCTGCGCACCGTTCACATCTTTAGCCACATTGACCACACCAGCGCCCTGTACGCCGTCGAGTCGTCCGCCGACAATATTCATAATTCCCGCGCCTTGCGCACCAGCAAAGCCTTTAGAGACAATATTAAAAACGCCCGCGCCTTGTGCGCCGTCAAATCTCCCGCTGACGATATTGGCAATGCCCGCACCTTGCGCCCACGTGGCATCGCCACCAACAATGTTGATAACGCCTGCGCCCTGCACACCATTGATATAATCAGTCTGCACGTTGAAAATACCCGACCCTTCTACGCCCTCCAAAGCATTACCCACACCACCGATAGCGTGAAGAGAAACATTAGAAATAATGCGCTTTCCAGTGCTTGCTTGAACGATATTGCCAACGGCGAGCGGCGCAACAAAACCGATATTGATTGGAACTTGGAAGTACGTTTCACGAGGAAAAAGTGTAAGCGATTGCGTGGTAACAGGACTAATGGTCACAGGGCTTACAGAAGCAGTGCTTGTAGAATTAGTTTGCGCAAAGGCACTTGTCACCACCAAAAATAAAAACGCCAGAACAAGCGTAACAGAGAACGATATGAGGGTTTTCATGGTATGAAAAAATTGTATGAGAAAATTGTATAAGCAAAATTGTAGAAGCCAGTTTCCGGTTGACCGGCTCACTATGAAAAAGCCCCGAAGCGCATTTGGGTTACAATTTTTCTCACTCGTCAGCTCACAACCAGTTCATAATGTTGAAAGAATATGCTCCACAATTGGCTTTGCGTGAGCGCGTCCATTCTCAATAAAGATACTCCACGTCTGACAACCGCACATTACCGACCCCGCTACATACAGCCCCGCAACATTCGTTTCAAATGTTTCCGAATGAAATTCAGGAATAAGATTATCCGCCACATTCACGCCGGCACCACGCAAAAGCGCTTCATCGGGACGATAGCCAATCAGCGGGAATACAAAATCGGCTTTTATCGCTGTTTCTGCGCCGCTCACGTTATTTCGCACATATACCGATTCAGGTGTAATGCGGCTTACAACGCTATCGAAATACGCAGCGATTTCTCCATTTTTGATGCGATTGTCAATATCAGGTCGCACCCAGTATTTTACCACTTTGCTCAATTCAGCGCTTCTATGAACAAGATGCACCCTCGCACCGTGCCGCCATAAGTCCAGCGCCGATTCCACGGCAGAATTTCGCCCGCCGATAACAACCACATCAGAAAGCGCATACTTATAGGGTTCGTCGTAATAGTGCGCCACGTGCGGTAAATCCTCACCTTCGACGTTCAAAAGATTGGTAGCGTCAAAATATCCCGTTGCCACAATGACGCGCCGTGCGCCGTAGTTGCTACGCGTCGTAGCAACATGGAACACACTTCCCTGCTTTTGAACACTTTTCACTTCCGTATGCAGAAGCAGGTTCAAGCGATGGTAGCCCGCTACACCGCGATAATACTGCAGTGCTTCACTACGCGACGGGCGGACATTGGTGGTCGTAAAGGGCAGATTATCCAGCGAGAGTAATTCCGGCGTGGAAAAAAACGTCATGTTGACGGGAAAGCGCCGTATTGCGTCGGTGATGCCGCCTTTTTCGATAACAACGTAAGATAATCCCGCTTTTTGCGCTTCGATTGCACATGCAAGCCCTGTGGGTCCTGCCCCAATGATAATAATATCGTACATAATGTCGGAAAATGATGTAAATTTTATCTATTGATTTACCAATGCCGGAAGTCCGTCAATACTGACAGCATTTTTTTGTGCTTGATACTCAGCAATACCGTCTTCACCTTTGTGCTTTGCCCAGTTTTCCAACACATCGCGCTCGCCAATGTATTCGTAGAACGGCACACCGAACCCGCACGAATCGGTAATACGATTAAGGCGAATGCGAATAATGGAGCGCGTTCCGGGACGTTGAGGGAAATGCGGCGCGAGTTTTTCAAATTCTGCGCTTTGCGGCAGCAGCACTTCGCCTTCACCATAGAGCCGGAGAATACGCGGCACTTTCTCGAACGAACAAAACATGATGACGATTCGCCCATTTTCGCGCACGTGGGCAATCGTCTCTGCCCCGCTTCCGGTCTGGTCTTGGTAAGCAACCGTCATAGAATCGAGTACACAAAACGAAGCTGTATCTTTGGGCGAGCAGTTGATATGCCCTTCGGACGATAGCGGCGCTGAGGCAACGAAAAACACGTGCTGCGCTTTTATCCATGCGCTCATTGGTGCATCAATTTCTGAATAAATTTTTCCCATTGCCGTTGGTACGATGGTGAACGTTGGAGTTCAAGTGAAACATCAGTTTCTAAAAATCTAAGTGCGTTCTAAAGGAAAAAACATTGACTGGTCCCCGTGATTGATTATATGCGGGATTGGCGACAAATTGATAATCTGCCGATAACTGAAGCCACGACAAGACTTGCAAGCGATAGTATGCCTCAAGAATCGTTTCGGGCGCATATTCCAAAGCACCATCGCCAATAATGAAGCCCAAGCCGCCCGCAGCCAAGTATGCGCGGTGGTCGTTCGATATTCCATTTATGACACCCGCAACGCCCACAACATCGTCTTTGCGCCCCCAAAGCGCTCCATCGAACTGAGCGCCGAGAGAAAATGACTGGTCAATCTGCGTAAACGCCCACGTTTCGGTTGCGCCATCGTTCCAACTGAGACGCGAGAAGATACCGATATTTTCGCTGAATGCCTGCTCCACGCTGACGACAAAGCCGTATTTTGAGGTTCCATATCGGCGTGAATCTTTAATGTTTGGTGGATCATTAAATCGAAACTTGCCCAAAGAAGTGCGAAACGTACCGGCATTTGCCATATTCAAAAACACCAGCGCCCGCACAATTCCTTGCTGCTCCGG
>JANYDO010000519.1 GCA_025363605.1 Candidatus Kapaibacterium sp. | reverse complement strand
CACGTGATGAATAAGATTTGCCGAAATAGCGGCAGCACCGTGCGAATACTAGCCGTAGAGCTACATTCTTCTATCGGCATATCGTTATGAGTGAGTGCCAAATCAGCTTTGCCGTTCAGCATGGCTTGGCAATTCTGTACCCCGCCACCCGGCGTTATGAGTTCTACGTCCAAACTAAGTTCTTGCTTCCAGAGCGTAATAAGACTTTGTGCAATAGATGCATACGAACTTCCCGCAGCAATCCGTAATCGGATGGGTTGAGTAGTTGTACATCCATAGCCCCAAAGGAGTGGCAGGAGAAGAAATAGGTGAAGACGGTTTTTCATCTATTTCTTCCCTTTTTTTGAAGACGGAACAGTAGGAGCGCAAACACCACACGTACCACCACTTTTACAGTGCTTACAGCGACTACAATCTTTACAGGATTTGCAGCTTGCCGAGCCTGTGCATTTGCCTCCGCTGTACGCGGGTAGCACGGCAAACACCAAGAGCAAGAAAGCTATAACGTATGTTCTCATGCTGCTTGCATCCCTTTTGACAAAAACGTGTCTTTGTGTTTGATGTAACGCTTGTGGCAGTAATCAGTCAATTTCCCGAATATATCTGCCGCTTGCCCCGATAGTTTCTGGTCAGGTTGCCAATTGAGGCGGTCGTGGAAGCCAATACTCACTATGCTGGGGATATCTATGAATGTTGAGATACTGACTAGCGGCTCAGGAAATAGGTCAGATTCAAATTTGCTTTGAATCCACTCTATGACTGGCAGCAGCCTTTTTCGCAAACCGTTGTCCAGTGTGCTATCTGCAATGGTTTGTAGCTTGGTATATCGAAATGGCATTCTGTTTTTATCCGTCAAAATAATCAGCACTTCGATGTAATTGATGTAGTTTTCGATTTTCATATTGCTTGCATGGGATAAGATGGTTTTTTATCGTATATCAGCACGGCGGCTGCAAAATCGCGCTTGTGGAGGTATAAGTCGGCAATGCCGCCAATTTCCTTCTTGACCTCACCTTTGTCGGAGAACAAACCCAAGAATTTTTTGGGATTGTTGAAGTAGAAGCGGCATATCTGCTGGCGTGGATTGCCGTCGAGTAGGACATTGAAGTAGGATACGGTGTCCTTGAACTGCACTCGCTCCGGCTGCACAATGTCGTGCAAGAGCGTCCGCACGGTGTAGAATCCTTCCCACTCTTCGACGGTCGTTACAATTTCCTTCCCTCCGGCAGCCTGCCCATTCTCGGGAATGGTGCCGTTTTGCGCACCCGCTATCTGTGCGGTTTTCAGAACTTGGTGAACGCGGCTTTGCACAACATTCTCCAACGCTTTTTTCACGATAGAGCGCATGATGTCGGCATTCTTGGCGGTGAACTTTGCGTTTGCATCCGACGCATTGATAAGCAGTTTTACGAACTCATCGCTGGGGCTGTCAAACTGCCGAACGAGATATGCTTTGATGTTTTCGGTGTGCATCAGTTGTGTGGCGGTGCGAGTTACATCGTCCACATCGAAGGTCTCACGGGTAAACTGTGACAGTTCTTCAATCATAATCGTCTCCGGCTTGGTGAAATCCACTGTGAAAAATGGTACGCTGTCGAGAACATTCGGGTTTTCGGTGTCGGTGTAAAAAAGATAACGAACACCATCGGTGAGGATGGCAATACGGCATGGCAGCAGCGTCCCGAAGTACCGATACAACTGCGAAGCATGAGTGCTTTCGAGTTTCGCGCCCGGCATTTTGCACTCAATGATGAAGGCGATTTTGCCTTTTTTCATCACCGCATAGTCAACCTTTTCTCCTCGTTTGATACCTGTATCGGCAGTAAATTCGGGAATGACTTCGAGCGGATTGAAAATATCCCATCCCAACACAAATTGCAGGAATGGCAAAACAAGGGCGTGTTTGGCGGCTTCCTCGGTTTGGCATTTGGAAGAATATGCTTGGATGTGGGTTACAAGACCGTTGACATTTCTCTCAACCTGTTTTTCGACTTCTACGCGGGTCATACCTTTCTCACTTTCAACATTGAACACACTTGTACTGGCTTATTTGGATGCAGCAACTTTTTTCAATTCTTCCAAGAGCGATTTTTCAGGATTACCCAATTCACTTTCTTGAAGACCCTTGAGTGAACCGTCAGAATTGGCAAAGTAGAACCACACTGACATTATGCCATTATTCAGCAGCACCGTGACTTTCCACTTCATAGTGCCAAATGACGGTTTTTCGGCTTGCAGATAAAAATACTCTAGCTCTTTGGTAGAGAATTGTTCTGGGGAATGGGTGTGAGTAATAGTCCAAACCTCGCTTGTGAGCGCTTTTAAGAGCGGTACACGATACCACGTAAAGTATTCCTTGTAGAGTATTTCGACAGGTTTTGCCTTGGGAAATTGTGCAAAAACAGGAGCACTTATGAAAAATAAGAGAACCAATAGTTTTTTCATACAAACATCCTTTGTGAGGGTAAAAAAAGCACAATATACAAAATCAAGAAAGGGAGCGCTAGTGTCACCTGTAACGAAAAACCCGTTACAATCGTTGTTGTAACATTGAATTTTGCCATTTTTTTTACGATAAGTTGTGAAAAAATAAGCCCTTACGTCATTCAACGCAAGGGCAAACTTTTTTCACTTTTTTTCACTTTTTTCCCGTTTTTTGCCTCAAAAGGTGGAGAATTTCCTATTTACGTCGTGCAATGCCATGATAATGACCAATGACAACGCCTTTGATTTCTACGGTGGCGTAATCTGCAAATCGAATGGGTTCGTACCGAGGGTTTTCCGGCACGAGAATTGGCTCTTGTGACCATAGCTTTACTTTCAGTCGGTAGGTCTTCACGGTCATTTCACCATCAATATCCGCAAGGACAATATCGCCGTCCTGCGCATCAAGCTGGGAATCAACAAAGACAAGGTCGCCATTTTCTAGCCCTGCGCCTATCATGGAGTCGCCTTTCACACGAAAAACGTAGGTCATTTTTGGGTGCTGCGAAATATAGTCTCCAACGGTTTCACGCTCTTCGGGGGGAATATCGTCAAACGATTCTTCGGGCGTTCCGCATGGGACACTGCATATAATCGGCATGGAGGCAATATCAAAATCTAGTATTTCCGCATTGCCTAT
>JANYDO010000484.1 GCA_025363605.1 Candidatus Kapaibacterium sp. | reverse complement strand
GCTCCACATCACGCTTTGCTTTTTCAAAAGTGGACGTTGCAACCAAATACGCGGAGTATTTGAGCGCCGTATCTACTTTCGCAAGCGGTGTGCCTGATTGTACGCGGTCTCCCAGCTTTGCATACACAGCTAATACGCGCCCCTGCGTCTCCGATACGACCGCAACTTCATTCTGCGCAGCAATAGTGCCACTTACTTCGAGATTTTCGGTAATGCTCTGCTCTTCTGCTATTTGCGTTGTCACTGTGGGAATGAGCAGAATCGGCTGAGTTGCTTTCGCTTCCATCGTAGCTTTATTACGCAGCAGCAGAAATGTGATGCCGCCTAGCATGAGCGCTGCAATAATTATGTTTCGTGCTATTTTCATAGAATTTTTCGCTATTGAATGAACCGCTCGGTTCTTCAGAAATATAGGTATAATCACAGAACAAAAATACGGCGCTTCCTGACGGAATGTTACAACGAAGCAACCGAACCGTAGGATTTGACGACCGAAACGGCGGTTTGTAGTTCCGAAAAAACTGTTCAGAATTCGGTGTGGGAAAGTTGTATATTTGCTCCTTGCGCCGCCAACACTGCTATTCATTCGCTCTATGAAGACATCGTTGAAAGCACTTTCATTGTTTGTTCTTGCAGTTGTGATTACTCAAAAAAACTCGAATCGGGGTGCGAGCGCAAGTCCGCAGAGTCCCAAGCTATATTTTGCGCGAACCCGCTTTCGTACTGCTCTCTTTTTACTTTCGATAATCCGCCCGCAATCACTTCTTATCCTATTCGCTATGGCAAAATCCTCGAAACCACTTTTTGAAGAAGCCGAAAAACATCTCTCCAAAGCCGATACTGTGATGAATCGCCTTATCGGTGAGCGCGGACATTGCACGCTCACACCGCACAAAGACACATTTTACGTGCTGTGCGATTCCATCATTTCGCAGCAACTTTCGGTCAAAGCGAGTGCGACCATTCTGAAACGTTTTTGCGCCCTTTTTCCCAAAGAAACACCAACGCCCGAACTCGTACTCAAACTTGATGCTGACGACATTCGCGCCGTCGGATGCTCTCATGCAAAAGTACGCTACGTGAAGGATTTATCAGCAAAGTTTTTGGATGGAACGCTCAAGCCCAAACAGTTTTCGCAATTAGACGACGAAGACCTCATCAAGACTCTTGTGCAAGTCAAAGGAATCGGGCGCTGGACGGCGGAAATGTACCTCATTTTTTCGCTGAACCGCTTAGACGTGATGGCGGTAGATGATTTAGGCTTGCGCAAAGCTATGATGCAACTCTACGAACTGCCAGCAATGCCCAAGCCCGCAGAAATGCTAGCGATTGCGGAGAAGTGGCAGCCGTACCGAAGCATTGCGTCGTGGTATTTGTGGCGTTCGCTGGATAATGCGTAACGTTTTGAACAAGAAAAGCCGCTTTCGATTGGGGTCGAAAGCGGCTTTTTTCTTGATGTAGCAACTGCTACGCGATTTTTACCAATTTCCACATCATGCGTCCATTCGGAGTTTTTAGCACCACAAAATACATTCCCGTCGGAGCCTGCGTGCCGCCTATGGTCTCGCCCGACCAACGCAAACTCAATTTCTTTTCTCCAGCCATTGAGCTGAGGTCAAACCGAAACATTTCCTGCCCCATCATATTCACAATACTCACGCTGCAAAGCTCTGGGCGAAGCCCTTCAGCAAGCGTAATGTCGAGTGTCGTTTCCGACGAAAACGGATTGGGCGAAGCGGCAAAGTTTACGCCCACACTGGCAATGTTGTCTTCGACGGCTGTGTTGATGGTAATTGCTTTACCGTCTGGCGTAATATCGCTCCGAACATCGCACGCCGTACAAGGTCGTAAGGTGTCGTTTGGTTCGAGGGCAAGGAAAGCAGTGTAGTTTGACAGAACACGATTTTTGATGCTTGTTGCAATAATGTCGCTAACGGTTGAATTTGGTATTGATGATGACGATTCCAAAGAACGAATATAATTTCCCGACCAGATTTGCTCTCCAAAGGGGTCGCCGTTGTCCATTTGCTGCGGCATGAGTTCGATGCTCCGCATCACAGGCTTTGAGGAAACAAAACCGGACATATTCACCACAAATGGCGCAGTACCGGTAAATTTGCCCGTTTGCAAAATAACAGGACTTGCGCCAATGCTTGTCGAACCAGTCGCCACGCCACCTTGCGTGAGGGTATAGCGCCCATAGCAAAAGCCGCTTTTCATGGTCGTATAAAGGTCGAGCGAGTTGATGCTGACGTTGTTGACCGCTTGGGCAGTCTGCGAAACGACATAATCAAAAGTGTAATTGCCGGAGCGAATGCCAGCGTACGAGCCGCCGCTTATCCGCGCAAGATTTGTGTAGAGATAGGAATTGCCGTAGTAGTATTGGCTGTTGATGTACGAATAATTGTATTGATTGTACACATCGGCAATCATCATGCGAGGAAGTGGGTTTGCAAGCCCTTGAACGTCTTTGATGAGTTGGTTCGCATTTTGACTGGTCATAAACTGGTCGCTATTGGAAACGAGGAAAATAGAGGCATCCGTACCTTTTGTCACGCTAATTGCCTCGGCAAGTAGCCCCGGAAGATTGGCGTAGAGCGACATCATACCGAGTTTCTGGAACGTCTCATCAATCACTTTACCATCCATCGGCAGCCACGTAGAGCTTGCTCGCTGCACAGCTAGGCGCGAATAAACGACATTGAAAGAGTCGCGCACAGAGAAATTTGTTAGAAGTGAAGATTTCACGCCATCAAGCATTTGCTGAAACGTTTGTCCTTGTGTTTTGCTTGGGTCGTAATCCAGCACGAGAGCCACTTTCTTCGATTGGATACGGTCGGCAAATGTCTCCGACGGTACGACAGCCATTTGATAATATCCTTCGGTGCCTTTTTGAAAGAAATTGACATAGACACCATTCTGCAAAGGCGCATCCAGAGCGATATTGAGCGTGGAAGGCACTGACGAGGAGAACGACAAATCCGTTTTCATGTAATCGCCATTGACGGCATCACGCACGGGAAGAAATTTCGCGCTCGGCATTTCCATTAAGCGCGGTGTTTTCCACTTATCCTGCCCCCAAAAAAGAACGCTCATTTTCTGCAAAGGAACCATGGAAGAGCGAAGAAGTCCCATAGGGAGCGGCGCAGAGACGGTTGAGGCAGACCAATTCATCGGCACAAGATAGGTGATTTTCACTTTCCGTGTGCCACCTCCAAGCATTGGATAGACGTGAAGTTCGTAACTATTCGTTCCCGTTTTGGTCATAATAGACGGGTCGCGCCTACGCTGAACAATGCTTTCGTAGATGGATGATGCCGTCCACCTGTCCATAATTTGCGCTCGCATCACGCTATCGCCCACCCAGAGCCACGAGTCGGTTACAAGCGAGTTCGGCGGCAGAGTAAAATTCAGCACTGATTCCAGATTATACCCCGAATACGGCGAACCTGTAAAGTACGTGCCTTTTGCCGAAAATGTCAGAAAAAGCCCGTACTCCAAGTAAATACCACGCGGGCGGATGGTAAGCGTCACCTCATCAATCGTCCCACCGGTACGATAAAAGCGCTGAGGGTCATTGACGGACAAATAATCTTGGGCAAAGAGGGCGGACACAGAAAACAGCAGAACACAAAAAAAAGCCAACACCGCACCAAATGGTGCATACGAACGTTTTTCAGCACGTTGCATGATACATCTCCGATAAAGAATAAAAAAAAGCGTACAGCCAATGCCAACCCTTATTTGACCCTAAAAGCACAAGCGTACGATACAGGACTTACAGAGGAGCAAGGTTCATAATGATTTCAAGATTTATGGAAGAATTTGAATTTGCCGCGTAAGAGTTTCTGACTGCGACTGGATAACAATCATATACACCCCATGCGGCACATCCCGCACGGAAAATGGTATTTCTTGGCTGTCGGTTTGAAGTGTGATTTCCATTTGGCGAATTTTCTGACCAAGTGTATTCAGGAGCGAGAGAGTAACAGAAGTTTTTTCGCTTGCCGAAAGTGTGACGGAGATAATGTCTGATGCGGGATTGGGGCTAATAGCAAGCACCCGTAGGCGCGGCGCTTTAGAGAAAAATTGTACTTGTTCGCCCCCGGCTTGATTTGCCCGAATGCGCACATAACCATTCGTGACAGTGGTGCGGTAGTTTATCCCGGATTGAGGCTCAATGCGAGGAGTGAGTACCGTTGCAGTATCATTCCCGACGGCTGCGCGAAAAAGCAGGACAGCCCGCGCAGTATCTGAGTTCGGAGTGAGAGCAAACGTAAACGGCACTGTGCGAATACCATTTGTCACTGTGCCGACTTGTATATTGCCTATTGGCTCAAGTAGTGAGGCATTGAAGGAGAGTGATGCGGGAAGCGGCGTGGAATCTATCAAGTATCGTGCTTTTACTCCTGTTGTGATTATGGGCACACGAACCGTATCATAATTTCTAGCTTCGAGTTTAGAAACCCCAATGGACATTTGTAATGATGGTAAAGAAATCTTAATTCGACCATTTCGCGTTACAGCAAGAATTTTAGCATATAAATAAACTTGATTTGCGGTGCTATCTTCCGATAAGACAATTGAGACTGTTGTATCAGAAGATGGTGGTTTAACTGTGCAAACCATCCACATTCGCCGACCATCCGCATTCGGTAAGGGAACAAAAACACTTAAGGTTACAATACTTCCTTGCTGTGATCTGTTGTACTCTTGTACAATTCGGCGATCAGATGTTGTGTCTTGAAGAATGTTATTAGCTTTGCTGTAAACGAATTGAACAGATTGAATGATGGTGCTATCATAGGTAATATTAAAGCCACGAGTAAAATTGGAAGAGCGAATTCGAGCTTCCGTTACCCCATCCCAAACTAATGGCAAAGCAATGACTGGCGTTTTTTGACCTTGATTGATAACCAAACTTGTGTCCGGTAAAGAAAGCATAAAGTATGGTGCGGCAGCTGTATCGCCTATGGCTTGACCATCAATAAAAGCTCCAATCAATTTTGCTTCTCTTGTATAATTTCCTCTTATAGTACTAAAATCTCCATTTGAAAAAACACTGTCTAAGCCTACCAACTTTCGATAGCCAACTGCCATTCTTGTTGTATTAAATCCAGTGTAGTTGCTGCTCTCAAAATAGTTAAATAACACGGTATTTTCGGTGTACACTGCTGATTTGATTGATGTATAGAGCCAAGTTCTCACATTGGCAATAAAAGTTGCTTTGGGAAAAATAGTCCAAGCGTTCCACTGCACTGATTTTGTAGAATCAAAGTTCCACGAATATTGAAGTTGCTCACCGTTTTGTGAAGTCCAAACATATACGGCTGTGTCTGTGGAACGCTCATATCGAATCGAATTATCAAATGATGACAAGACTTTGGCAAAGCGTTTCCCATCAACCAACGTATCCCCGATAACTGTTTCAAATATTCGCGAATACTTTGTCAAGTTGCGATAAAAGTATGGGAAATATTCACTTACAACACACACCCACCGATTCCCCACCGTCAGCGACTTCATCGGAAGGCGCGACGAATCTGTTTGCGCTGAAAGTGGGGACAAGACCATTCCCACCGCCAATATTGCAAACAAGCACAGCGCAGTCGCCTTAGCAACTGCTTTCATGGAGCAAAAGCACATCATAGTACGGAAGAAATTTGAGTTCGGTAGGCACATAAAAGGGCTGCATCCCTTTTATGCGTCGGTCACAACTTACGCAATCGCACGAAAGACTCCTAGTCGCTGAAAGTAACGAATGTGCATGACCAAAAGTCATAAAGCACAACCCTTCAATGCTCCATGACGAATAATATTTTCACGCCAACGCCTCAAGTGCAAAAGGCAATTCTCTCATCCGCTTGCCCGTCAGAGCAAAAAGAGCATTCCCGACAGCCGCCGCAATAGGACCGATGCCCACTTCGCCCATTCCGTGCGGCACATCGGAGCTGGTCATAAGTTCAACGGTAATATCCGGCACTTGCGGCAAGGTAAGAAGCGGGTAGTCGTCAAAATTTTTCGCTTCTGCAATGCCATTCTTGAATGAAATTTTCTCGTGAAAAATGCTCGAAAGTCCCATGACGATAGCGCCCTGCATTTGCGCTATTGCTCCATTCGGATTCACCGCCATACCCGGATCTACTGCTGCCCAGACGCGATGCACTTTCAGGCGACCATCCGTCACAGACACCTCTGCTACCTGCGCCGCAACTGTATGGGCTTGCAGACAAAACGCAACACCACGAGCGCGACCGACTTCGGGCGGGGTGTTCCAAGCAGACATTTTTTTTACCTGCTCTAGGGCAGCTCTGTAGCGCCTCCCAAGCTCCGTATCCGGCAGATGCTCAAGGCGGAACTGCATGGGGTCTTTCTTGGCTGAATGGGCGAGTTCGTCAATAAAACTTTCCCGTGCAAATACGTTCGGCATCAACCCCAAACCGCGCCACGAAGCTGTTAAAAACGGCAACTTCACACGATGCGACAGAACGCGGAGATGCGGCACATCATACTCCGAAAGCGCACCGACTAAAGCTCCGGGGTCAACGCCGAACGCATCGGCAACTGCTCCTGCAACAGCACCGCCCGCAAAGGAAGCAAACGACAAGAGTACATCCCCACTTGCAATTTCATGTTCAAAAGTAGCAATCTTCCCGTCAGAACCAACATTCCCACGCAAGACGTGATGCGTCGGCGGACGGTAGAATCCATATCGCATTTCCTCTTCGCGTGTCCAGCCTACGTGAACAGGCTTGCCAACAGCACGGGAAAGCAGCGCGGCTTCTACGCCGACATCAAATCCCATGCGCCGACCGAAACCACCGCCGGAATATGTCGGCTTCACGATAATTTTTTCTTTATCCACGCCCAGCGCCTCAGCCACCATAGAACACACCATACTCGGCGTTTGGGTTGAGGCAAAAATCGTGATACCTTCTACTATTTTTCCCTTAATGCGCACATCTGCAAGCGCCGCCTGTGGTTCTAAATGCGCATGAACGGCAATGGAAGTTTTATATTGTGCAATAACATCTCTCTCAGCACGATGTTCGCCCACAGAACCATGCTCTTGAATCGCAACTGCGTTGTTTTTATCATCGGGAACATGAGTGAGTGCATCGAAAGCATCTTGGCTTTGGGTTACGCCGCCTTCCCATTCGCATTGAATAAGCGCAGCAGCCGCACGAGCAATAGAGCGTCGTTCTGCCACCACACCCGCAAAGCCATTTTCAATGACCACTTTTACGACTCCCTTCATTGTTGCCACCTCACCTGCTTGAGCGCTTTTGAGTTTTGCACCGTAGCGTGGAGCGCGCGCCACCGCACCATACAGCATATTGGGCAAACGAGCGTCCAAGCCATAGATGGCTCTACCGGTTACTTTGTCGCGTATATCAACACGGGGAATGGATTTTCCAATCATGGTAAAATCTTTTGCCGCTTTGAGTGGGGCATTTTTGGCAAGCGTCCATTTACCTTGTTGTCCGGCAACAAGTTCGCCGTAGGTGAGGCGCTTTGTGGCATCGGTGCGAAGTGCCATCACACTATTTTTCGCAACAATGTTCTCAGCCGTCGTGTTCAAACGCCGTGCAGCCGCTTGACGGAGCGTCTCGCGGACTGTTGCCGACGCTTCACGAATAGGAGCATAGAGCGCAGCAACGCTCACACTCCCGAAAGTGTTCTGTGTTCCACCATCGAACCCTTGAGCAGTGTCTGCTTGAACAACATGAAAAGTATTCCAATCGGCATCCAGTTCATCGGCAGCAATTTGTGCTAGTGAGGTATGTATTCCCTGCCCCATTTCAATTTTCGGCACATGAAAAACGATGGTATTATCAGCATTCACCGTGAACCACGCAAACGGCTCGTCCGGCACTTTTGCCGATGGTGCGCGTTTTTCAGCTATTGCCGTGACGTTTTTGCGCAAATACTCCCAGCCTAGCTTACCACCAATACCAACGACAAGAACACCAACGCCAGCGCTTATTAAAAACGTCCGCCGCGATGATTTGGCTTTTGGTCTCTTCCCAAAATCAGGCTCTTCATTTACATTGTTTTGTATGGGTTCGCTCATGGTCGGGTCTTGAAAAAAATGATGGTTGGTGATAGCTCTATTGATATTTTTTGAACTCAAGCGAAAAAGAGAAACAATAAGCATTTAGACAGTGATACTTGGAACACAGACAAGAGTGTCTGTGCCACCGAAACCAGTTTCCATGCCGTAGCACAGACACTCTTGTCTGTGCAGATAGTTCAAGATAATTTCGCTCAATACCTTAGTATGAAATCTGTTTTACTACAAACGGTGTAGCAGTAATCCTATTGTACTTTTAGGAGCTTCTAGGTAGCTTCTTGCAAAGCCTCAGCAGCACGCTCCACGGCGGTACGAATTCGCACATAGCATCCACAGCGGCAATAATTATTTGCCAAGGCAGCGTCAATATCGTCGGCGGTCGGCTGGGGATTCCCTTTGAGAAAGGAAGCGGCGGTCATAATTTGTCCACTCATGCACCATCCGCATTGTGGAACTTGTTCATCAATGAAGGCTTGTTGCAAAGGATGAAGTTTTTCCGTTCCATCGGGCAAAATAGTTGCCAAGCCTTCAATCGTTGTAATTTCAAGCCCTGCGGCTGCACTTGCAGGCGTTATACACGAGCGAACAGGAGTTCCGTTGATATGAATCGTACACGAGCCGCAGATTCCTGCACCACAGCCCATTTTCGTACCCGTCAAACCCAAATCATCCCTCAAGACCCACACAAGCATTTCACTTGCATCGCAGTTGACAGTGTACAACTTTCCATTGATATGCAATTCCATAAAGATTCTCCCTTGAAAAGAAGATTGTAAAGAAGACGCGATAAGGCTCCAGAAATATGTGATTCTGAGCGGGCAAAATACAATAAATCCCCTCTCTTCGCAAATCTGAATCATACCTTTTTCCGCATATTTTTTCTTCACAAAAAAGCCATGAACACAGTGATTTGAACATACTCCCATCAATGACAAAAGTTTTTTTTACCGAAGACTTGACTTTCACAGAAAAGCGTTGTAATTTTGCATCGGAAATTTGATTAGCACTCTCACTCAACGAGTGCTAACAATTTTTACCCGATTCAATCGTTCATACAGTCAGTTACGAGTTTCTTACTCATATTTTTTTTACAATCACAATTATTTCTGGAGGATTAGATCATGACATTAACACCATTGCATGACCGCGTTATCGTGCGCTCTGCCGAACCGGAAGAAGTTACCAAAGGCGGTATCATTCTCCCCGACACAGCAAAAGAAAAACCGCAACAAGGCGAAGTCCTCGAAGTTGGACCGGGCAAAGTGGGTGATGACGGCAAAGCAATAGCGATGCAAGTCAAAAAAGGCGACAAAATCCTTTATGGTAAATATTCCGGTACGGAAGTTACCATTGACGGCAAAGACGTGCTGATTATGCGCGAAAGCGACATTTTTGCAGTGATTAAGTAATTTTTCACGGCACGTTTTTAATTTACAACTTCAACATTTAACCTTTAATATCTCAAAAAAGCTATGGCAGCAAAAGATGTAACATTCGACGTAGGCGCTCGTGCAGCCCTCAAACGCGGCGTTGACCAACTCGCCGATGCAGTAAAAGTAACACTTGGACCAAAAGGTCGCAACGTCGTTATTGACAAAAAATTCGGCGCTCCGACCATCACCAAAGACGGTGTGACCGTTGCGAAAGAAATCGAACTTTCTGACTCGCTCGAAAACTTGGGCGCTCAGATGGTGAAAGAAGTTGCTTCCAAAACCAGCGATATAGCTGGCGACGGTACAACAACAGCAACCGTTCTGGCACAAGCAATCGTCCGCGAAGGCTTGAAAAATGTTACCGCAGGCGCGAATCCTATGGATTTGAAGCGCGGTATTGACCTTGCCGTAAGCGCAATCACAGCCGGTTTGAAAAAAATTAGCCGCCCGGTAGGTGGTCAAAAAGAAATCGCACAGGTTGGTACGATTTCTGCAAACAGCGACAGCGAAATCGGCAATCTGATTGCTGAAGCAATGGAAAAAGTTGGTAAAGACGGCGTTATCACCGTTGAAGAAGCAAAAGGCACCGACACAACGCTTGACGTTGTAGAAGGTATGCAATTCGACCGTGGTTATTTGTCTCCGTACTTCGTGACCGACCCTGAGCTTATGGAAGCTGCTCTTGACAACCCGTACATTCTCATCTACGACAAAAAAGTGTCTTCGATGAAAGACCTGCTCCCAATTCTTGAGAAAGTCGCTCAATCCGGTCGCCCGCTTCTCATCATCGCTGAAGACGTAGAAGGCGAAGCACTTGCTACACTTGTGGTGAACAAACTTCGCGGTACGCTTCGCATCGCTGCTGTGAAAGCTCCGGGCTTTGGTGATCGTCGCAAAGCTATGCTTGAAGACATCGCGGTACTTACCGGTGGTCAAGTTATCAGCGAAGAAAAAGGCTTCAAATTGGAAAGCGCTACCTTGCAATATCTTGGTCAAGCAAAACGCATTTCGATTGACAAAGACAATACGATTATCGTTGAAGGCGCCGGTTCGGGCGACGACATCAAACGCCGTATCAACGAAATCAAAGCACAAGTTGACAAAACCACCAGCGATTACGACCGCGAGAAATTGCAAGAACGCCTTGCGAAACTCTCCGGCGGCGTTGCGGTTATCAAAATCGGTGCTTCGACCGAAGTAGAAATGAAAGAGAAAAAAGCTCGCGTTGAGGACGCACTTCACGCCACACGCGCTGCTGTTGAAGAAGGTATCGTTCCCGGCGGCGGCACGGCATACATTCGCGCAGTATCGGAACTCGACAGCGTAAAACCGGCAAACCATGACCAAAAAACAGGCGTGGATATTATTCGCCGCGCTGTTGAAGAGCCACTTCGCCAAATCGTTGCGAACGCAGGCTTGGAAGGTTCCGTTATCGTGAACAAAATCAAAGAAGGCAAAGATGCTTTCGGCTTCAATGCTGCAACCGAAGAATACGGCGATATGTTCAAAATGGGTGTTATTGACCCCACGAAAGTATCGCGCGTCGCTCTCGAAAATGCTGCATCGGTAGCAAGCCTCCTCATCACGACGGAAGCGGCTATCGTTGAGAAACCCCAAGAGCAGGCTGCCGGCGGCGGACAACACGCACATCCGGGCATGGATTACTAAAAAATCGCTTCCCAAAGCGGCTTTTAGTGCCATTGTAAAAAAACCAAAGACCTCGTATCAATGCTATTTTGATACGAGGTCTTTGATTTTCTCACATACCGACTGCGTAAAAAATCACTTTATCCATTTGCGAAGAATACTTCTCTTTACTGAAGGAATTCTGTATTTTAGTCCCCGTCCAGTGGAATACCTCTGAAGAAGCATAACCACTATCCATTCAACTACAGATGAAAAGCGCCGACCGCACAATCACACCTCATGAAGCATCGTCCATGCAAACGGTATCTCCTCCTGAGAAGTGGGTAGATTTGTATGGGAATTATCTTTACAAATATGCCCTCATGCGCTTGCGGAACGACGCGCTTGCGGAAGACGCAGTGCAAGAGACATTTTTGGCGGCACTCAAAGCACAGCAGACATTTTCAGGACGCAGTTCCGAAAAGACGTGGCTAGTGGGAATACTCAAGCACAAAATCATTGATACCTTTCGCAAACGCTCCCGCGAAACACCCATGAGCGAAGCGGCGTTGCCCTTTGAACAAGAAGGACTTTTTTTAGACAATGACCACGAATGGGGTGGACACTGGAAGCCTGAGTATAAACCTACCGACTGGAGTAATACGCCGCTTGCTGCCACGGAGCGGAGCGATTTCCAGCGCATATTTCAGTCCTGCTTCGAGAAACTGCCGGAGCGCACGGCGCTTGCTTTTGCTATGAAAGAGATAGACGATGCTGAATGTGCGGAAATCTGCGCAGCACTCGAAATCACGGAAGCAAACTTGTGGGTAATGCTCCATCGCGCCCGAATGCACTTGCGCCGCTGCTTGGAAGTGCGATGGTTTGCAACGGCGAAGACTACCTCGAAAAAATAGAGTAATTCTTGCTAAGCGTCCTTTTGTAAGGAATGAAAGCGCTTGCTCGACAAACTTGAGGATGAGAGCACGAATTCAAGGATGAGAGCACGAATTCACAGGGTAGTCGAACAGAAGCACGTACAGCACACGAACACTCACTTCCTTGAATAATTGGATACCATCCGACTATTCTACCATTCGGATGTGAATGCTTGTCCATTACGCACGTCCGAGAATCTACCAACACCACTTTCCCAGATTTTTCTTTTCTTTGAGGGTTGAATTATGAATACGCTTAAACACTATTTCGCAGTTGTACTTTTCAGTATTACCCCGCCCTGCAAAGAAATCACGATGCTTGCCTCAAAAGCAATGGACACACGACTTTCCCTTAAAGAGCGCTTCCAACTTCGGACGCACTTACTTATTTGCTCGGCGTGTCAGCGTTTCAATATCCAGATTCACACTCTCCACACATTGGCGCACGACCACTTCCATAGCCTTAGCGACACAAACGAAAGTGAAGTACCCGAAACGGAAAGCAATAAAAGTTCTCATATTCCGTCGCAAAGAACATTACGCCTTGAAGCTCGAAACCGCATTCAGCACGCCATCACTGCCGCTTTGCACGACAACAATTTGCACGACACGAAGCAGTGATTTTTGTTCATGGTTTATGTTCCACTTTTACCAATGAATCTTCACAACAGCGCCCTTGGTCGTAAGTTACTTGCGTACTCACTTACTTTTTTTATCTTTTTTTTGACCTTCGCTCCGGCAAGCCTCAAAGATAAGCCTACGACAACAACGCTCACCCTACGCGATGGGACGAAGGTTTTGTGCGAAATGCCGAAAGAGCCATTCGCTGTTAGCAAAGAGGTTATCGTCGGTTGGATAGAAAGCAACGCTTGTGCGATTCGGACATATTATGGAAAATTTCCCGTCCCACAACTCGCCCTTGTATTGCGCTCGGTGGAAGGAAGTTCTTCCATTTCCTACGGCAATACGTTTCCCGGAAAGACACTCAAAGAGCCGCCACGCATAACAATCTTTGTCGGTACGAATGCATCCGAAGAGGAATTTCGTAGGACATGGCTCTTAGCACACGAAATGACGCACCTTACATTTCCTTCGCTAGAGCGCGAGTATCATTGGCTTGAAGAAGGCATTGCCACATACGTTGAGCCGATAGCCCGCGCCATGACAGGTCTCATTTCGGTTGAAAGCGTTTGGTATGATTTACAGAAAAACATACCGCGTGGTATTCCCGATAATGATTCAGGTCTGGACGGTGCGCATGATTTTGGTCGTATTTATTGGGGCGGAGCGCTTTTTTGTCTTTTGGCAGATTTGGAAATTCGCCGCGTAACTGCAAACAAACATTCGTTCCAAGACGCACTGAGAGCAATTATGCACCGCGAAGGCACTATCAACACTGACCGCGATATTGCTGAAGTTCTTCGCGCAGGAGACAGTGCTGTCGGGACAACCGTGCTCGCAACTCTGTATGAGAAAATGGGCAAAGCAGCCTATAAACCCGACATGGGGAAACTTTGGCTTTCGCTTGGCGTAGAGCGCTCCGGCGACTCGGTAGTGTTTCGTGATAACGCGCCACTTGCGAGCGTTCGCCGAAATATCTGCTCACGTGTAGCAAGTCCTTGTTCAGGAATTATTCCCAAGCGATGATTTTTCTCGAAAAAAATATTACTTTGTAAGGTTTCCGATAAAACCGCGACTACTAAATAAACGTATAAGTACAACAAGTGGGCACTTCCCGCTTTTATTTTTTTCACATATTTATTTTTTAGGAGATTTGCTATGAATCGCCAAGATTTTTCCAAACTTATGGTAGGCGCTGCAGTTGCAGGCTTGATTTCCGGCTCGACACTTCTTGCTCAAGAAAAACCGGCAACCGAAACAAAAAAAGCTGAAAAAACAACCACGAAGAAAAAAGATGGTTGCAAAAGCAAAGACGGTTGCAAAGGCAAAGATGCTAAGACCGATAAGAAAAAAGACAGCTGCAAAGGCAAAGACGGCTGCAAAGGCAATGCTGCATAATTCATTGGGAGCCGGATGCTCACCGAAGCATCCGGCTCTTCATGTATGAATTTTGTATAAAGCATTTGGTCAGCAACAATAACGGAGAGCATTGGCTGAGAAAGGCATACTGGAAAAACTTTAAGGGGTTGTTTTCTTGAATTTACGCATATCGATACGATGCTTCCCGCCCGTGTTCTCCGCTTTGTTGTGATAAATAATATTTCTCAATCGTTCCCGTTACATTTTTCACTTTTTTTGGAACATTTGCTATGCTCGGCAATCGCTGGAATCTGCCTGATTTGGGGTTTGGAGTTGGGCTTCGCTCGGTGCATTACGACTATATTTTAGAAAACTTCCCGCCAGTGGATTGGTTTGAA
>JANYDO010000480.1 GCA_025363605.1 Candidatus Kapaibacterium sp. | reverse complement strand
GATACCAATTTCAAAGTTTCCCCGACCCAATTTTCTCTTGCCAATGGCACAAGTCAGACCCTTACGGTGAGCTTTACGGCACGCACGGCGGGCTATGCGGTCGCATCGTTTAGTGTTGTTGCCGATACCTGCGGAACAGGCTTCTACGCCGTTGCGCGAACGACCGTTCCGCCCGTAATTCCAACTCTCGTTCTGACCTTTCCCAACGGTGGGCAACGTTTTGTAGCCGGAACAGATAGCATTATCACATGGCGCGGGATAGCTCCCGACGACAGTGTTCGTCTCGAATACAGCATTGATAGCGGAAGAACGTGGAATTTGATTGTGGAACGCGCAGGAGGGCTGCGCTATAACTGGCTGCAAATTCCGAATACGCCGAGTGAGCAATGCCTGATGCGGGTTACGCAACTTGTCCCATCCTCTGCCCCCGATACGATTATTCGTGTACCTGACGCGACCACACTGGCTCGTTTCGTTTCCGGTGGAGAGCGCGTGGCTTCTGGGCGCGACGGACAAGTGACGTTTTGGGATTCGTTTAACAGCGCCCTTTACGGAGGGCAGGTGCGGCATCGCAGTACCATTCGCAGCATGGATACGTCGCCTGATGGAACACGGTTGGCAACGGCGGACGACGGCGGTACGATTGTGATTTGGGACACGCAAGGAGCGCGTTTGGCAAGTGCAATCGTGGGAAATGTTGGGAACGTAGTGCGCTACAGCCCTGACGGGAAACTGCTTGCAACGGCGGGTGGTACAGACCCGAATAGCTCTTCGGTGGCGCTTTTGCAATTCTACAATACCGAAACAACCGAACTTGTCCGCGAAATACGTTATTCTGCGGGTTCCGGCAGACCAAAGGAACTCTTTTTCAGTCCTGACGGTCGTATAATCGGCATGGTGCGCGGCGACGGCGGAATCTCATTCTGGAATGTTCAAACAAGCGCCGTCGTTCAGCCGCCACTTGGTTCGTCGCGGGATGTGAATGGTGCAACCTTCAATCCAAGCGGTACGGAACTCGCACTTGCGAAAAAAACAGGCATGGAGCGCTGGGACTGGCAGCGCGGTTTGCTTTTGCGACGCTTTGGCACGGGGCAAACGATGGTCAGCGTGCGATATAGCCCGAATGGGAAACGAATTATTACCTCAGCACTCACTAATGGTGTCAGTATTTGGGATGCGGGCGGCGTGAATGCACTTGTTCGTCGTTTTGTCAATGCGGGCGAAGAAGCAACTTTTGCCGAATATCACCCCGATTCGCGGCGCTTCCTGACCGTTGGCAATCAAATTGCCCGCGTCTATGCGCTCGCCGAGCCGATTGCGCTTCAAAACGACGCTTCCGATAGCCTCTGGGCGATTGTCGCGCCGGACGCTGTTGGGCAAGACGTTGATATGCGCACGTCGCTTATCAACGTGCCGAAAGATTCGGTTATTCGGGCGTTTGTGCGAAATACAGGTACGTATCCTGTCAGGCTAGACTCCATCTATTTCACCGGCGCAAACCCCGAAGATTTTGAGATTGTATCGGGCGTTCCGGCGGTCTTGGCTGTGGGTGCATCGCAGAATGTCGAATTTCGTTTTCGCCCACGCGCATCGGGAGAGCGCACCGCATCTATCAACATCGTCCTACAACACACCACGCTTCAATACACGATTCGCGGCGTTGGGATACTGCCAACATTGCAAGTTATCGGAACAATTATTGATTTTGGAAATGTGTTGGTCGGCTCACAGCGTGATTCGGTTGTGCGTGCGGTGCTGAGTAATACGGGCATGACACCGATTGCGGTCACCGTCACACAACTCGCAGGACCGGACAACGTACAATTTTCGATTCTCTCTGGAACGCCAATGTTTGCGCTTGCTCCGGGAGAATCGCGCCAAATCACGCTTCGCTTCGCACCCGGACAAGTTGGGCGGGCAAACGGCTCCATCGTCTTCACCTACGGTAATGGCTTAACAGCGACCGTTCGGATGATTGGCAATGGCGTATTGGAATTGCCAAAGCCGCCTTGTACCTTGCGTTTGAACGATACATCGGGTCGTCCGAATGATACGATTTGTATGTCACTTTTGCAATCGTGTTCGGGGCAACCTGAAATTTCAACAAGTGTCACAGTGCTACTCAGTTTTAATGCCACATTGCTTTTGCCGCTAGCGCCCACGCCGCTTGGTGTTGTGGCAGGTGGCATCCGCTATGTCCCCATAACGCTGAATTTGCGCCCCGTTTCGTCAACCGCTTCTACGCGGCAGCTCGACACAAGTCCGCTGGAGAATATCTGCTTTGGCGTGATGCTCGGCAATACCACTTCGACGCGCATCAACGTTGAAATTATCAGCCCGCCGGGGGCATATTTGAACACATCCAACGCCAATTTCCGCCTCATTACCTCGCAAGCAGGCGGTACGCATCTGTTTTTCTCTTCGACAGCAACCCTGCAAATTCTTGGCACACAGCCTAACCCCGCGAATGATGTGCTGACCGTGCGCTATAATGCACCAAATCTTGCGCCGCTCACACTCACGCTTTTGGATGTTTTCGGACGTACCATCAAGACACAGTCCATTACTCCACGCGCGACAGGACAAAACGAAACAACGCTTGCAGTGAGCGATGTAGCGGCAGGCGTGTATTTTGTGCGGCTTAGTTCTGCACGGGAAACAGCTTCGCAGCGTGTTTTGATAGCACGTTAGCATTTCTTCTACCATTTTTCCTCTTCAAATTTTTCCTTCAAACTTGACTATGAATATACCTTCTCAAACAGCACTTATACTTGGCGGCGCAGGTTTTATCGGTAGCGCTCTTGTAGAACGATTCGTCCGCGAACAGTGGAACGTCGTTGTTATTGACGGCTTTTGTGAGCGCACCAGTGCTCGGCACGAGAATCTACGGGGCTTAGAGAACGTTACTCTTATTGCCGAGAAAGTCGAAAATGTTGCTAATCTTGATGAATACTTGTCTGCCAGCGATATTATCGTTGACTGTATGGCGTGGACGGCTCACCGATTGGCGCTTTACGAACCGCATTATGATGTCGCGCTCAATCAGCTTTCGCATCTACACATCGCAACGGCACTCAAAAAACACGCCGGAAAGCGGCTTATTTACTTATCGTCACGTGGGGTGTATGGAAATTATGTCGGTGGAGAAATTACCGAAGAAACACCGCTGCTGCCAGAAGACGTACAAGGCGTTCATAAACTTGCGGCGGAGTGCTACTATCGCATTTATGCCAAACTGTACAAGTATTCCGTTGTGAGCCTGCGTTTTGGAAATTGCTTCGGCGAGCGGATGCCCACACACGGCGAAGATATTGGCTTGATTGGCGGTTTTATTCGTGATGTGCTGGAAGGACGCACTATTGAAATTTTCGGAACGCATCGCAGTCGTCCGGTGGTCTATGTGCAAGATGTGGTCGAGTATGTATGGCGCATTGCCACCCAAAGCCAATTTGACGAGCCTTTTACGGCGTTCAACGTCAACGGACAAAATATTCCAATTCACGACATCGCGCAGAACATTGTGGATGCCTGTGGTACGGGCGAAGTCGTTGTTAAGCCCTTACCGCATGAGATTCAAACGATTGATATTGGCTCAACACCCGTCAATACCGATAAAATCAAATCTTATACGGGTTTTACGCCATCGGATGATTGGCAAGAAGCAATGAAGCGTACGGTGGAGTATTTTAGCAAACACATAGCATAGATCACTTTGCGCATGGATGAGAAATGTACGGGTTTTCCAAATTTCAATCAGATTTTGGACAATCTCTCTACTGCTTAGATTCAAGCGTAGAAGACAGTTGCTCATGCCTCAAAATGTCCGTATCTTTGCGCAGCAAACGAATCCCTCAATACTGATTTTTACAATGAAACGCGCCCTTATTATTGACCGCGACGGAACAATCATCGCCGAACCACCCGACGAGCAAATAGATTCCCTTGAAAAACTTGAGTTTCTTCCGCACGTCATCTCGACGCTGGCGCGGATTCGGCGCGAATTTGATTACGAATTTGTGATGGCGACCAATCAAGACGGCTTGGGAACGGACTCCTTTCCCGAAGAAACATTTCATCCTGCTCAGAACAAAATGCTCGCCATTCTATCAGGCGAAGGCGTAGAATTTGACGACATTCTCATTGACCGCACCTTTGCCCGCGAGAACCAGCCGACACGCAAGCCCGGAACAGGAATGTTTGCTCGCTATCTCGACGCTGCCGCAAAAGGCGAATATGACCTCAGCAATTCGTTTGTTATCGGCGACCGCCTGACCGACGTGCAGCTCGCGCACAATCTGGGCGCACAAGCAATTTTACTCCAAGCGCCCTCTTCAAAGAATCATGCTGCCGACCGCTCCACTCCTGCTGCGGCAACGCTTCCCATCGCACTGGAGGCATCGAACTGGCAGGAGATTTACGATTTTCTGGTACAAAACCACTTGCCAAAGCGCACCACAACAGTTCATCGAAAAACGAACGAAACGGATATTACGATTCAGCTTACTCTGGACGGCACAGGCAAAGCCGATATGCACACGGGTTTGGGCTTTTTCGACCATATGCTCGACCAAGTAGCACGGCATTCCGGCTGCGATCTCAGCGTTCACGTCAAAGGCGATTTGCACATAGACGAGCATCACACCATCGAAGACACGGCGCTTGCGCTCGGCGAGGCTTTTTTGAAAGCACTCGGCGACAAGCGTGGTATTGAGCGCTACGGCTACTCGTTGCTGCCCATGGACGAGGCTCTCGCAGAAGCCGAAGTGACCTTCGCAGACGACCGCACTCACGCAGCAATTGATTTTTCCGGCAGAAACTGGCTTGTCTGGAATGTTACCTTTCAACGCGAAAAAATTGGCGACGTGCCAACAGAAATGTTTTTTCACTTCTTCAAATCCTTCACCGACACGGCAAAATGTACGCTGAACCTTCGCGCGGAAGCTACGAATGAACACCACAAAATCGAATCCGTCTTCAAAGTATTTGCTCGGGCGATAAAAATTGCCGTGCGCCGCGACGCAACAAGCAATGCTATTCCCAGCACAAAGGGGGTTTTGTGAAGCGCATACAGATTGCTTGTGCTTGGTTGATTGTACTCCTATTGCTTGTGGGAGCAAGCGGGGAAGCGCTTGCGCAGCAACAAACACGCTCCGATACCGCCAGTATTCTCATTTCCGGCAGACGCGAAAGTACGGTAACGACGCGCCCGAAGCGGGAGTTACCGGGCTATCGGTGGTTACTTGGATTGTACGGGATGGGCGCTTTACAGCAGCATAATGCAAATTTTGCATATTTGAGTGGGATGAACAGTATCGCTGCAAAGAAAGATGCTGGTTTTGGCGCGGTTTCTGCTCCCGGCGGTGGTTTGGGAGTCATCATTGACCATCGCTTATCGCAGTTATTTCAACTGCAACTGCGCTTAGGGGCAACGTTTTCTATGCCGGAATTTGCGTTCCAAACTAATTTAGGTTATCTGGATACAAGCCGAACCTATATTTCTGCCTTGTACAAATTGAAAACATCATTCATTACTGTTAATGTATCTCCCGCTGCCAGTATTCGTCTTTTCGACCAACTATTTCTTTCGTTAGGTGCAGAAGCTCAATACATAGTCGCAGGGCAATACGAATACACGGAGGAATTTTCGCCTCTATCTGCTGTCACAGGTGGCAGATTAATACCGCAGCCCCAATCAGGTTCTATTGCGCAGCCTGAGTTAGCTCTTTCCGCCTTTGCTGGTCTGGAATGGTATATTCCGCTTTCGCGTAGCACTTTCCTCACGCCATTTGTGCGCTATCACTACCCGCTTCCTTTCACCAATATTGCCACAACAAAATTTGGTGGTCAATCTTTTCTCGTAGGTGATCCTAGCAAAATAGAAACAGTGCCAATTTCCAGCGGCTCATGGACAATCGGCTCCATCCAAGCAGGACTTTCGTTCCAATGGGGCGAAGGCTCGGTGAATCCTGTTATCCGCGAAACAGTGTATGAGCGCGATACATCAAGTGCGATTGTCGAAGGCGGTCAGGAACGCTTGCGCCTTCGCTCATCGGAAAGTGGCTTGATAACAAATGAAGAGAACGGTCTTGTAGTGGAGCGGACGGTTATTCACGAATCCTACGTGCGGGAAGTGCCGAAGCAATCCGCACTCAAAGTGGATGTGCGCGTCACGGGCGTGGACTGGGACGGCACACGACAGCCAAATCCGACCGTCGTTGTAGAAGAATTTGAATCGGAGACCTATCACCCGCTTTTGCCTCATATTTTCTTTGCCAATGACGGCTCAGACCTGAAGCAAACACGCCAAGTACTACTCACTACGCCCAAAGCTGCCGACGCATGGCGCGAGGATGCACTTCCGAATAATGCTCTGGGCGTTCACGCGCAATTGCTCAACATTCTTGGTTCCCGTCTGCGAGCAAACGCGCAGGCACGGCTTACCGTGCAAGGCTGCACGAGCAATGTGGGTACGGAAAAAGATAACGTAGAACTTTCGATGAAACGCGCCAAAGCAATTCAGACCTATCTTTCGACTATTTGGCGCATCAAAGCAGACCGTATCCGCGTTCAGGCACGAACTCTGCCGGAGAAAGCGTCTAGCAGTGATGTGGAGGAAGGTGCTGCCGAAAATCGTCGGGCAGAAATAAGCGCTTCCCAAGCCAATATCCTTGCGCCTGTAGTCAATCGCACGATTACCAGAACACTAACACCGCCGTCATTGGAGTTGCAACCTATTATTGATGCTCCTGCGGGCTTGCGCTCATGGACGCTTGCCATAAAGCGCAACGGCTCTGTGTTGCAGCAGTGGACGGGCGAGTCGGTAACGGGCGAAACCCCGCCACCTCAGCAATGGAAAATTTCAGAGCAGCTTCTGGGTGAAACCGAAATCCCACTTACAGCAAGCATACAAGCGAGCGACTTAGAAGGACGCGAAGCCACGAGCGAACATCCCGTCACAGTACGCCAAGTAACGGTCAAGAAAAAACGCATTGAGCAAGTAAAAGATAAACGTCTGGAGCGCTTTTCACTCATGCTCTTTGATTTTGACCGTGCAGAAATCAATGCAGATAATTTGTCACTCCTTAGTTTTATCAAACAGCGCATACAACCAACGTCGCAGATTACGATTGTCGGCTATGGAGACCGCGTCGGTTCGCGGGAGTACAATCGTGATTTAGCATTCAGGCGCTCGGTCGAAGTGAAAAATTTCTTACAACTGCCCGAAGACCGCATCAAGATTATCCCGATTGGCAATGACGTACTGCTTCACGACAACGCAACACCGGAAGGACGCTCGTACTGCCGTGTTGTACAGGTAATTATTGCTACACCACTGGAAAAGTAGAGAAGAAACGGTATTTGTGAACGGAAGGAGATTCTATTAAAGGGTTTTCACCGAAGTGGATATTTTTCTTCCAGTGCTTTGGCGACATTCTCCGGTACAAAGCCACTCACGCTTTGCCCGTGCCGCGCCAGTTCGCGTATAATGGAGGAATTGAGGTAGGTATATTTTTCGTGAGGCATCAAAAATGTTGTTGTTACCGAGGGCGCAATCTTGCGGTTCATCAGCGCAATTTGAAATTCATATTCAAAATCGCTCACCGCTCGCAAGCCCCGAATAATCGCCACTGCGCCGAAGTTCCGCGCATAATCTACCGTCAGCCCTTGGAATGACTCGACCGATACATTCGGAAACCGCTTCACTGCTTCCTGAATCATGGAAATACGCTCTTCTTCAGAAAACATTGGGCTTTTAGCGGAGTTTTTCGCAACCACAACGCGAATTTCATCAAACATCGTCAGCGCCCGCTCCAAAACGTCCAAATGTCCGTTGGTAATGGGGTCGAATGTGCCGGGATATATTGCTTTGCGCATGGTGGTACGGTGTTAGAGGGTTATGAAATTCACTCCATCGCTTAGGCTTCTCCAAATCCTGCTTCAAAAAATTCGAGCATTTCTTTGAGCGCTTGTTCCTCGTCCTCGCCATCAAGCTCGATAGTAAGTTCTGAGTGCTGCTCCGCCGCAAGCGTCATCACACCGATAATGCTTTTCGCATTCACCCGAAAGCCGCCTCGCGCCAAAAAAATTTCGGACGCAAAGCGGGCTGTTATTTTTACCAACATCGCCGCCGGACGGGTGTGCAGACCGGCTTTGTTTCTAATGGTTACGACGTGTTCTATCATGGAAGTTTTCCCAAAAATACGTTCGGGTTTTTAATGCGTCCGCTCCAAAAGCATCGTTGCAAACTCATGGAGGAACGTGCGTCCTGCGTTGTCGGGCAGTGCATCCAAGGCAGCATGGGCTTCATGGGTCAGCCTTTCGATTTCGCATCGTGCGTTTGCAAAAATACCATTTTGCTCGAAAAGACACTGCATTGCGGGAATATATTCTGCCGAAAGCCCGCGTTTTTGCAGAAATTCATCCAGCAAGGCGCGGTCGCTGTCCGGCAAAGAATCACGCTGTTCGAGTGCTTTGATGATGAGATACGTTTTTTTGCCTTCCAGAATATCGCCACCAATTGTTTTCCCAAGTTTTGCGGCATCGGCGGTAATGTCAAGCCAATCATCCTGAACCTGAAATGCAATACCTGCTGTCTGAGCATACCGACAAAGTGCCTCAATTTGTGTGCCAGAGCCGCCGCCGATAATACCGCCGACCTTGACCGCCAACTCCAGCATTTTCGCCGTTTTTTTGTCAATCATTTCAAAATACTGTGTAAGCCCAATCGTGGCGCAGTCTTGGAACTCAAGGTCAAGCGCTTGCCCCTCGCAGACTTCGATAATACCTGTATTCATTGCTTCGATAAGTTCTCGCAGCCGCGTCAAATCAGGGGAGCGCAGAAGGGTTCGGTACGCAATCGCAATCATGCCATCGCCGGAAAGAATGGCCGCGCTTTCGTTCCACTTGACGTGAACCGTCGGGCGATTGCGCCGAACGGGAGCCGCGTCCATGATGTCGTCGTGTATCAGTGTGAAATTGTGCAGAATCTCAACAGCAATTCCGGCATAAAGAGCATCCATGCCGTTTCCACCAACGGCATCGCAGGCAAGCATTGTCAGTACAGGGCGGACACGCTTTCCGCCACTGAGCAATGTGTAGCGCATCGGCTCGTAGAGCGTGTCTGGCAGCTGCTGCGGTATCAGGCTTGCTAACGTGGTTTCGACTGCTTGTTTGTACTCGTCGTACCGTTGGGCGAAGGGTAATTGTTGCATTGATAAGTTAAAAGGTAGTCAAATCCGGGCGCGTTCAATGGTTGTAACAGCGTACAAAATAGGCTCGGAATGGATTAAACACGGAAACTGCGAAAACAATTCCCGCGTTCAGTCCCGAAAATCTGTTTTTCCATTTTGTGCAGCGTTCAGTCCTTGTGAACTCACACCTTTAGGACTTTCGCAAAGGTACTCTTGTGGAGTCCGAACGGAAGTTCGGTTGACAAAGCGAAGGTAGTTTTATGCGAACTCCCGTTCGCACTCCAGTTTGTTTGCGAAAGTCCGAACCTTGTCATTTTGACGTTTCCACCGAGACATTCACCGTGCGGCAGTAGAAACGCCCTTCGGGTGTGGAGTTGTCGTATATGAGCGTGTCCTCGCCGAAGCCCTGTGCCTTTGATAACGGCTGGTCTATCAGCCGAGCCAGTTCTGCGGCGCGTTGACGAGAAAGTGTGCGGTTGTAGGCACTGTCGCCCGTACGGTCGGTGTAGCCGGCGATGGTAATCTTTGAATTCGGACGAATAATCGAAGAAATAAAGTTAATGATGCGCTGGTTTTGCTCGCTGATGTCCGATTTATTGAAACCGAATAGCACAAGGCTGAATTGCTCTATTTTCTTATCCGGCAAAACAATTTTTTCTACGGGCAGAAAGCCATGCGCAAAGCCACTTTTGCCATCCGCGTCCCGTGCCGACAGCGTAAACTCAAGCGCTCCGTGCAGTTTCAAGCTGCCGTCTCCCTGCTTAGGCGGTGTCCAGTCTATGCGCGATGGCAGGGCGTTTGCTTGCGGAGCGCCCAGCACGACCTCCGCGTCGGTCTTAGACGAATCTTCGGAGGAAAATTGCTTCATATCCTGCCCTTCGCTAAATGCTAAGAGCGACCATTCGGCAACAGGCTTTTCGGTTTTGATGCTGGGCGTGAAGCGAATAGTGGGCGGATTCGAGACGCGCATGGTGTCGCTCAGAAGTATCGGGTCAAGCACCTCACGCACCGATGATGTAATTTCCACGCGGCGATTTTCCTCAATTTTATCCGGCTCAGTTTTAGGCAAAGAGGCTTGTTCGGAAAGATTACGGGCTTTCATAATGATTCGATTTCCCGCAATATTCCACGCATCCAGCAAATACCGCCGCACGGCTTCAGCACGTGCCGCCGACAGCGCCGTATTACCGTCCTCAGCGCCTACGCCCGTATTGCAGCCGGTGATGGTGATGACGGCATCGGGGAATTGCCGAAGCCGCTTGCCGATGATATTCAGCATATTTCGGTAAATATCCAGCGTCCCTTTTTGATAGAGTTTATCCACATCAAAAAGTGCAGTGTTATCGGAACTAAGCCGCACATAGCGGTCATGCAGCGTGGAGGACTGGTCGTCGAAAAAGACATAGTTCAGAAGCGGCACGTAGCGCTGCACGACAAATTCTTCGAGACGTAACTGCACAAGTTTTTTCTCCTCGCCTTTTTCGGTAACGCCTACGGCAGTAACGTCCACATCCATACGCGGCGGCGGGGTAGAAAACGCCGTATCTACACGGCGCAGAGTCTCGGAAACCGTGCGGACGCGCTTGCCGTCTTCCACCGTCATCACGGTATCACGGGTGAATTTAGAAATGCCCACCATAAACGGATTGCGAATACGCTTTTGATAGACGATAATCGTGTCCACCCGACGGTTCTCCTGAAAGCGTTGTATCATCTCCTCTTGACGGTAGAACACCGATACGCCCGCACGGAGCTGATGCAAATTCCACTCCAAACCCTGCACCACAGGATTCAAACCCCACATCCCGAATACTTCCGGCTGCACCGAAAGCCGCCCCATACCGCCCGCAAGCGTCAGCCCCTCAATCGGAATTTCGTAGCCGATTCCGGCGAGAGCGGAGAAATTGAATTGAGCATTTGTCAGAGTGATATTTTTATTAAGGCGGTCTATACTACCATCGCTGAGGGTAGCACCATTCTTGTCGAAAAACTGCAACTTTTGGTCATATGAACGGGTAACAAATAAGCCGCAACGCATCCCACCGTATATTTTCAAGCCTGTCGTAAATGGCGTAAAGATTATTGTCGGTTCAAAAGCAAGCGAAGATAATGCGGCACTAATGCTGTGATGTACTACATACGGAGTATTTAAGTAGGTACTATCATCAAGAACGCCCGTTTGTTCTTCATTAACACTAAAGGTGGTATTATGAAGGGCATAGGAAAGTCGAGCGGAAAGTCCGATTGTAGGCGATAGAACAGATTCCAGCGCAATCCCGAATGTAGGTAAAATAGTCTGGGTAGAACGAAAAAAAAGCGTGTCTGGTCGCTTGACTATTGTCGGCGGATTAGTAAACCACACCGTGTCCGTTGTTACGAATTTTGGAATACCTAAATCCGTAAAATTCGCCACGTGCCAATTCATATTCGCTGCACCAAAAAGCCCGAAGCGAATTTGTGGATAAGCAGGAGGTAATGGCTGGATTTGCTGCGCTTGCGCGAAAAGAGAAAATGCTGAGAGAGAGCAAAGAATAAGAGCAAGAATTGAAATACGAGATTGGAGGCGCTTTGCGAAAAGCACCTGGGTAGTGCGACGCGTATAAACGTGGGTCATGGGTAGTAGAACGGAATAGGGTGTTTCTGCATCAGCAGTAAAATACAAAAAACTACGTTCACGGGAAAATGGTTACAAAAGTGTATTTTTGTACATCGCTTGAATACAAGCACGAGAAGGTTTCACATTTGGACGGACAATTATGGATACAACAGAGTTTGCAGAAAAGCGTGTGCAAGCACCTCGTTCTTTGATGCAGCGAGAACTGAAACAGTTTACGCATCACATCGCACTGGAACGCGGGCTGGCAGAAAACACGGTCAGTTCCTACACGATAGATTTGACGCGCTTTATCGAATTTTTACAGCAAAAGGGCGTTTCGTCATTTGCAAACGTGCAGACCCCACAGATACTGGATTTTCTAGCGTTGCTTGCCGATATGGGCTTGGGCACAAGCTCGCGGACGCGGTATTTGTATTCCATTCGTTCGCTGTATAAGTTTCTCACGGCTGTACACATTTCCCCGACAAATCCTTCGGAACTCGTGGATTTACCCAAGTCGCAGCGCCTTTTGCCCGAAGTGCTGTCCTATCCGCAAATCGCAAAGATTCTGGAACAGCCCGACACCACACGTGCCGACGGCTTGCGCAATAAAGCGCTGCTGGAAGTCTTGTATGCGTGCGGTCTTCGGGCATCGGAATCCTGCAATTTGCAGCAGCGAGATATTCTTTGGGAGGCAGAGGTTATTCGCGTCTTTGGCAAAGGCTCCAAAGAGCGCATTGTGCCGATCGGCAAGACCGCGTTGCAGTGGATAAGCCAGTACAGACGACTGGCACGGTCGCTTTGGGCGAAAGAAGGGAATGATTCCAACGACGCACTTTTCCTGAATCAGCGTGGCAAACCACTTTCACGAATGTCGGTGTGGAATATCGTCCACGATTCTGCCGTGCAAGCGGGCATTGACGAAGTGCATCCGCATATGTTCCGTCACTCATTTGCTACGCATTTGCTCGAAGGTGGCGCAAACCTCAGAGCAGTGCAGGAAATGCTTGGTCATGCGGACATTGCCACAACGCAGATTTATACGCACATTGACCGCGAATATATTAAAGAAGTTCACACATCTTTTCATCCCCGCGCATGAACATTTTTTCCTTTTTTCGTTGCTCTCTTGGCATTGCTACTTTTGCATTTCTCTTATCTTGCTCCGGCTCGTGGTCAAAAGACGACGAAAATTTTGTGCAAACATATACAGAAGTTCTGATAGCACGCGAGCAGTACCCCAATGACACGGCGCAAGCAAATAGAAGCGTTCGCGCCATTATCCAGCAACATGGTTTTAGCGAGTCTGTTTTCCGCCAACGCTTCAACGACCTCACGTCAAAACCCGACAAATTGCGACAAATGCTTGATACTGCCCGCAATCGTGCGCGGCGCATCGGTGAAGTCGAAGCAGAAAAAGAGCGAAAAGCAGCGGAAAAATCACGACAAGACAGCACCGCCAAAACAAGCACTCAAGCACCTACCAAAGAAATTCGGTAGAGCAGTATTGCGACAGTTACGTAAGAATCTCAACAAAAAATAAGGGCAACCGCTTGTATGCGATTGCCCTAAATTTTTGCTCTGAGAAAAGAGGCAAATTACTTGAGAGTAACTTTTGCGCCTGCTTCTTCGAGTTTCTTTTTCATGCTTTCTGCTTCGTCTTTGGTTGCAGCTTCTTTAACGACTTTTGGTGCACCGTCAACCAAGTCTTTTGCTTCTTTCAAGCCAAGACCCGTGAGTTCACGGACAACTTTGATAACGTTAAGTTTGCTTGCGCCACCTTCGGTAAGCTCAACGTCAAATTCGGTTTTTTCTTCTGCAGCTGCCGCCGGAGCGCCAGCAGCAGGCATAGCGCCCATCATCATGGGAGCAGCAGCCGTTACGCCGAATTTATCTTCGAGAGCTTTTTTGAGGTCAGCAGCTTCCATGAGGGTAAGGCTGCTAATATCGTCAACGAGTTTTGATACTTTGTCTGACATTATGAATAACTCCAAATAAATGAAAAATGTTTTGTTCGTAATATATGCCCTGCTTTTTTGCAGAACAAAAGATTAAAAGCGGTTAGACCGCCGACAATCAAGAGTAGAAATGAAATTTTCAGCGCAAAAGGCAGGAATTATTTACCTTGCTTTTTTGCAACTTCCTCGACGAGATATGCCACGTCACGCATAACTGCGTTGATAGCGCCCACGATGCCGGAAATCGGTGCGTGGAGACTGCCGACGATACCGGCAATCATATCTTCGCGTGTCGGAAGTTCGGACACGGCTTTCAGCTGCGAACCGTCGAAGGACTGACCTTCAATGATAGCAACTTTCAGTTCCGGCTTTTTGTCTTTATCGAAATACTTCCGAATGACTTTTGCCGGAGCAATCGGGTCGTCATACGCAAACACGATTGCTGTATTGCCTTTGAGAGCAGAATCAGCAACGGTGAATTTTCCGTCTTCTTTGAGAGCCAGACGAATAAGCGTATTTTTTGCCAATTTCATTTCAGCATTGACTTTGCGGAATTCCCGACGGAGTTCGCTAGATTGCGCTACGGTCATGCCACCCGGATTCACAAGGTACATAGACTTTGTGTTTTCGAGTTGGCGGACAAGTCCGGCAACAATCTCGCGTTTTTTCTCTTTGGTAACCATGCTGAATTATTAGGAAAAATGCGTGGTCGAAATATGAGATAAGAGTTGTGATGCCCGTTACAGCGTTCATCACGAGTGCGTAAGCATTGAGAAAAGATTTTTTGTACAAAGACGGGCTTTGCTTACAATTAACCTTGTATTGTCAAGAGTTCAGTTTCGGAGATAGCAACGCCCGGTCCCATTGTAGAAGACAAGTGAACGCTTTTTACGTATTTGCCCTTTGCAGTGGAAGGCTTTGCACGCATAATGCTTGCATAGAACGTACGGAAGTTATCTTCCAGTTTGGCGGGGTCGAAGGATGCTTTCCCGATACCGGCATGGATGTTACCGGCTTTGTCAACGCGGAATTCGATTTTACCGGCTTTTACTTCCCGCACTGCTTTTGCAACGTCGGTGGTAACAGTACCGCTCTTCGGGTTCGGCATAAGACCGCGTGGACCGAGGATTTTACCCAACCGACCAAGCTGACCCATTACGTCGGGTGTAGCAATGATGATGTCGGTATCAGTCCAACCACCTTGAATTTTCTCAAGATAGTCTTCAAAGCCTGCATAATCAGCGCCGGCAGCAAGAGCTTCTTTATCAAGAGGAGCCTTAGCGATAACAAGTACACGAACGGTTTTCCCTGTTCCGTGCGGAAGCGCTACGGTTCCGCGTACTACTTGGTCTGCTTTGCGGGGATCAACACCAAGTTGCATCGAAATATCAAAGGATTCATCGAATTTTGCGGTCGCGTGTTTTTTCACAAGCGCGATTGCTTCTGCGATGGTGTATTCTTTATCGGGGGTAATGCTTTTGAACGCAGCATTAAAGCGTTTACTGTGGCGTTTCATGGGGTAACGTCAGAAAATAAGATGGGGGAATGCGGTACAAACGGGCGTTCTGACTGCCCTTCCGCGTGAACTAGACATAAACAACTATACATAAACAAAGTGTTGGGTTTTGAATACTGTGCCGCAAGAAAAAGCAAGTACACTATTCAAAACCCAACACTACCATTTTTTTTAACCTTCTACGGTAACACCAAGGCTGTTTGCCGTACCAATAATCATGCGCATTGCGGCTTCGACGCTATCGCAGTTAAGATCAGCCATTTTGAGCTTGGCTACTTCTTCTACTTGCTGCATCGTCATAGAGCCTACTTTATTGCGGTTTGGTTCTGCCGAGCCTTTAGGCAATTTAATGGCAGCTTTGATAAGCTCCGCAGCCGGTGGCGATTTGAGTTCAAAGGTGAAGGTTTTATCGCTGTAGAACGTAATCACAGCCGGAATAACCTGACCTGCTTGTTTTTGGGTTTTGGCGTTGAATTGTTTGACGAATTCCATACCGCTCAGACCGCGCTGACCAAAAGCGGGACCAACTGGCGGAGCCATTGTTGCTTGACCGCCCGGAAGTTGCAGCTTAAATGCGCCTGCTACTTTTTTTGCCATTGCTGATACCTAGTGAAAAAGTGAGATATTGATGTTTTATGGTATTTATGCTTCAATTTCAATTTGGCTGAAGTCGAGTTCTACCGGCGTTTTGCGTCCTAAGATGCCGACTTCCACTTTGAGCTTTTGCTTTTCGTTATTGACTTCTTTGACCGTACCGGAGAAACCGGTAAATGGTCCGGCAATAACTTTCACAGGATCGCCTTCGGCAAAATGCGTTTCGACCACAGCGATATTTTTTCGTTCCTCCACGCGCCCCAAAATACGGTCAACTTCATCATCACGAAGCGGGTCAGGCTCAGGCTTTGTACCAAGAAAACCGAGCATAGAAGGCGTATTGGAGATAACGTCCTTCACTCGATTATCAAGTACGGCTTTAATAATGATATAGCCGGGGAGAAAATTTCGTGTGCGCTTGTACTTTTTGCCATTGCGAATCTCATAGACAGATTCTTGCGGCACGAGGATTTCGGTGAAGCGATCTTGTATTTGGAGGCGATTAATTTCCGACAAAAGCGCTTTACGAACACGTTCCTCATGACCGGAGAACGTGCGCAATGCGTACCATTTCAGTTCATTGCCCATTGCTGTTGTGCGCCTTAATAGATTGAAACAAAGTCATTTGGTTAGGATTGAAGCCGAAAAAACACACGTATCGGTTTCTTAAAAAAGGCTTCTCATCATAAGAGTCATTCCGGTATCAACAAGATAAACGGCGACAGCCACGACGAGACACGTCACGATAACAACCGTTGTTGCCTCGCGGAGCTGCTCGCGGGTAGGCCAAGCGACTTTGTTCATTTCTTTACGAACATCTTCAACGAATTTTTTGATACTTTCAATCATAGCAAAATGTCTAACGAAGTGATAAAATTGTTTGCACGGGCGGCAGGAATCGAACCCGCAACCTACGGTTTTGGAGACCGCCACTCTACCAGTTGAGCTACGCCCGTGTATGAGACAACGATAAAAAGAACGTTCTGCTGTCCTAATGACAAAGCAGCACAGACGTTGCTGCCTGTGCTTGAACTTTGGGAAGACTGCTTTGGAGCTGATGAGCAGGATTGAACTGCCGACCTCATCCTTACCAAGGATGTGCTCTACCATCTGAGCTACATCAGCGTTTTGGGGTACAACTTTCGAGATGTGTTCGAGCTTTTCACAGCTTCATCATTGAGCGGGAAACGGGACTCGAACCCGCGGCTTTCAGCTTGGGAAGCTGCGAC
>JANYDO010000466.1 GCA_025363605.1 Candidatus Kapaibacterium sp. | reverse complement strand
TTTGTAGTTCGACGAAACAAACAATCGGTTGCCTAACAGCAGCCAAGCGGTCGGGCAGACCGTGTTAGCTTGGGAGATATACAACGGCGTTAGCTGGGTAGCCCAAGAATCCCCTGCCTTCAGGCATGGGGAGTGTCAACTACAACAGCAATACCGATGCCGCGAAAACGACCGAAGCGGAAGTAAAGCAGTTCGGCCCTTACGTTGTGGCAATGCAAGCCGACGCAAGCAACGCAAACGCAATGAAAAGCGTCTTTGAGTTTTTGCCCAAAAACTTTGGCGAGGAAGCAGACATCTACATTGCAAATGCTTTTGCCGAAGCAGTCTTCGCGCCAACGGCCCTGATGACCGAAGATGGCTACGACCGAATGTTTGCTGCGGTCAAAGGGCATTATTTCGCGTTGCAGCAAGCGGCAACGCACGTCCGTGAGGGTGGCAGAATTATCATTCTTTCCAGTGGCGCGGCGGCAATGCCCGGCTTTGCAAGCGGTGCGTATTCGGGCGCAAAATCTGCATTAGAGAAATTTGCCATTTCTCTTGCCAAAGAACTTGGCTCGAAACGTATTTCGGTCAATGTGGTTTCGCCCGGAGTGACGGAAACCGAAGGCTTGGTTGCGCCGCAAGAAATGGTGCAGGCACTGGTGGCACAAACGCCGTTTGGTCGTTTGGGGAAGCCGGAAGATGTGGCAGGAGCAGTACTCGCCTTGTGTTTGCCGGAAACAGCGTGGATAACGGGGCAGGTAATTCAAGCAAATGGTGGGATTTTGTAACTCTTATTCCGCTTATGACGATGTTTCCTGAGGCGGATGTGCCGGTGGTGCAGCTATCCTTGCACCACAGTCTCGACCCTGCGTATCATGCAAACATTGCGCAAACGCTTGCACCGCTTCTGAAAGAAAATGTTCTCTTCATCGGAAGCGGTGGCTTGGTGCATAATCGGCATGAATTTGTGCGCTTCGGTGGTTCTGTGCTGACGCCGGACGCATGGGCAGCGGACTTTGAGGAATTGGTTGTGGAAACATTGGCGAGAGACGCAAACGATGGAGGGAACGCGGAGCGCTTGGCGGAACTGTACCGACATCCAAGCTTTCGGCAAGCGCACCCCACATCGGAACACTTCTTGCCGCTTGTCTTTATGAGTGCAATGGGCAGCGAGTACGAGCAGATAAACACCGGATTTCAGTGGAAAAATCTTTCGATGGCAGCGTTTCGGTTTTGGAGTGCGTAAGAATTAAATGAGAAGAGTGGGCAAAACGGGTTGAACTTTGTGTTTCTTTCAGCGAGGATTCTTTGTAGATTTGGGAGTGTTGTTTCGTTCTGTGGTTCAAGGAAATGCAAATAAGTTAGGACTTTCGTAAAACACAGACAAGAATGTATGTACTACGCATAGAACCTAAGTTCCGTAGCACAGACATTCCTGTCTGTGCAGCCTAAAGTCCTATTTTGCGAAAGTCCTAGAAGTCTTTTTGCAGAGAATCGGCGCACTCCGAAATTTTTCCGTGTACTTTTGCCATTCCTCCCGCACTATGCTACCAAAACTCAGTGGTTTTATTGCTCGCAGTTCATTCAACTTTACCGTATTTGCTTCCATTACGGCGTTTTTTACCTATATGTGTTTTTATCCGTTTCGGCGGGCATACACGGCAGCAACGTATGAGGAATTAGCTTTCTGGGGCGTACAGTTCAAGATTCTTATCATCACCGCACAAGTATTGGGTTTTGCCGTTTCAAAGGGCTTAGGCATAAAGTATGTGTCGGAAATGTTGCCGCAGAATCGCTCGCGGAATTTGCTTGTCATGGTAAGTCTTTCGTGGAGTGGATATTTCTTTTTTGCGCTTACGCCTGCGCCGTACAATTTGATATTTATATTCTTGGCAAGTCTTCCCTTGGGCATGGTCTATGGTACAATCTTGGGATTTTTAGAAGGTCGGAAGACGACCGATTTATTGGTTGCTGTGCTGACGGCTTCCTTTATTTTGGGTTCTGGTTTTGCCAAAAGTATTGGTGCGTGGGTGATGAAAGACCTCGAAATTAGTCAATTCTGGATGCCTTTTGTCGCTGGTGCGATAATGATTATCCCCTTTGGCATCTGTACGTGGCTCATGGGTCAAATTCCGCCGCCCACGGAGGCAGACAAAGAACATCGAACAGAACGCAAACCGATGCAGAAGGCTGATAGAAAGGCTTTTCTACGAGAGTTTGCTCTGAGCATGACCATTTTTGTCGTCTCGTATGTTCTACTCACAACCTTCCGAGAATTCAGAGATAATTTCACGCCGGAGATTTGGAAACTGTTGGGATATGGCAATAACTCTTCGATTTTTACGCAAACCGAAACTCCCATTGCCATTACGGTCTTGCTGATGATGGCGGCAATGCGTTGGGTGCAGAATAATGACAGAGCCTTTACGATTATCCAAAGTCTGATGTTGGCTGGGGGAGTGTTGATTGGTGTGAGTACGTTGTTGTTTCAGCAAGCATTTTTGTCGCCGATTGTGTGGCTCACGATGCTGGGCTTGGGCGTGTACATGGCGTATGCGATGTGCAATAGCTTGTATTTTGAGCGCATGATTGCTGCGTTTAAGAAGTCCGGAACGGTGGGCTTTTTGATTACCTACGCCGATTATTATGCGTATTCAGGGAGCATCGCGGTCTTGTTCTACAAAAATTACTTCCAAAAAAGCATCAATTATCTGGAATTTTTTATTGTCTTGTCGTACTGCATATCTGGAGTGTATGTGCTTTTAGTGGCTCTTTCGATGTGGAATTTGCGTGTGAAAAGAAGGGCAGCTATGGAGTGAAATGGGCATAAAATCGAGTAATTACTTTTCGCCATGTAAATAAAAAAAAGCTACGAAGCATCAGTGTTGGCGGGCTTCGTAGCTTTTTAGATTTCACGGGAATTGCGATTACAACGTACGATTTCCAACCATTCTGATTGGAAGTTTTGAAGAGTGGTCAGAAAATCTTAATGATTGTTTAATACTTCACCAAAATAGGAAGCCAGGTAGAAAGCCATCATTAAGCCGCCTAATACCAACGGAATCCAGAGCCATTTATTCCGATGGATTTTTGCTCCATAAAAAAATAATCCGCCAATGAGAAGATTAATCATTGCCCATCCAACATTAAGAATCGGTGATGATAATCCTTTTCCCGGAGGATTTGCAAAAGGAGTGGGAAAATATCTACCGGTAATGCCGCTTATAAAATGTGGTACAACATTGAGGAGAAAAATTCCGGCAAAAAAGGCGAGTACGTAGTGATACCATTCTCTTTCCATTTTGATTCCTTTGGGTTTAGAATTGAGGTGAATAGAGTGATTGCACCCTGTTTGAGTAGATAAAATGCCTAACAGATTACAAAAAAATTAATAACACATTCTTGTTGTCAAGTGCTGAGATGTCACCCATTGCTTTGGAGAACATATTCCTCACAAAACATTCTTTTGTATAAAAAATGCCCGTTCAAAAGCAGGCATCCTTGTCTCTCTAATGAGTAAATCGTTTGTTTTCAGCGCATAAATTCTTGCGTTGTATTACGCCGTTCTTCTAAAACACATTTCCTTGAATCGCCTCGACAAGTTCGTCTCGTGATGTGGGTTTGGCGTGGTATCCGGTGGCTCCGGCTCGTATACCCGCCATAAAATCTTCCGTTTGCGTTTTTGCCGTCAGAAAGAAAAAGGGAATATCTTTGGTGCGGACATCGCTCCGAATTTCTTTCAGAACGCCGTAGCCGTCCATTTCCGGCATCATAATGTCACAAAAAATAATATCGGGCTCCTGTTTTTGTGCCATTTCAATGCCTTTTATGCCGCTTTCGGCGGAAATCACGTTGTACGTCTTTTCGTAGAGAAACCGTTTGAGCAGTTCCGATACACGAGTATCGTCGTCAATGAGAAGAACGGTAATTGTTCGCATGGCTGTATGATGATAACATGAGTGAAAAAGAATTTCTACGTGAAGATTGACGGCGGCAATATACAAAATTTAGGAAATATACTGACTCACGGATTGGAGGAGAAAAAAATGTTCGCCGAGGCTCACACAAAGTTCGCAAAAGGAGGAAGCATCAAGCGTTTGTCTTCTTTGTGCTCTTTCTTTGCGTTCTTCCTTTGCGCTTTTTTCGTGAACTTCCGCCGGAACAGGGTAGAGCATTACTCTTTCACGTTATTTTTTCACACCTTACGTTGATGTTCCGTCATACCGCCCATTACGAGTTGCATGATGCGAACCTTGCCCCAGCGCGGCACGGTGCGCAGCGAATACACGAGAAATTTGGTTAAAAATCCCGGCAGTACGGTGGAGGTTTTGCCTAGTGCTCGTAGTATTGGTACTCCTACATCCGACGGTTTTAGCGCCATACTCATTTTCATATCGGCAACCGTACTAAAGCCGCTTTCGACCGGTCCCGGGGCTGCCGCCAAGACATCTACGCCAAAGGGCTTGAGTTCGTGGTAGAGCGCTTCGGCAAGGCTTTGCACATACGCTTTGGTGGCGGCATAATTTGCGGAATAGGGAACGCCTTGAAAGGCAACCATCGAACTGAGGAGAATAATTCCGCCACGCTTGCGATTGCGGAAAATTTTGCTGAAATAATGCGTTAGTGCCAGCAGTGCCGAACAATTTACCTGTACCATTTGCAATTCTTCCTGAAGTGATGATTCGGCAAATAAGCCCGATGTGCCAAATCCTGCCGAAGCTACAAGAAGACCAATATCAAGATTCTGTGCGACGTGAAGCACTTCGTCAATGCCATTGGGCAGCGATATATCTGCTTCAACAATGACGACTTCAACGCCGTACTTTTTCCGCATTTCTAGCGCCAGTTCGTCCAGAAGCGCCTTGCGCCGAGCGACGATGAGTAGGTTCAATCCTGATTCCGCAAGTCGTTCGGCAAGTTCTTTCCCGATGCCGGATGAAGCTCCTGTTATCAAAGCCCACGAGCCGTAGCGGACTTTAAGTCTGGTTTTGTCTGTGATGGAGAGTTGCATGGTAGTATGGGTGTAGTGAGTAAGTATATTGACTATTAACTTTTTATTAAACACTGTTCAAAAAATACTGTCGAAG
>JANYDO010000552.1 GCA_025363605.1 Candidatus Kapaibacterium sp. | reverse complement strand
ATTATGTACCTCAATTCGCTGCCGTTGCCTTGAAAGGCGCATTGGGACTATGGGCGCTCTGGGAAACGAAATATACCGATGCGTTGTTTAATTACATCAAAGGCGCTTACGAACCCGAAAAAGGCTTTAACGAAGGTATCTTTGAGCGAAAAGGAAACGAGCCGATAAAAGCCTTCACGATGAATAACAACGGCATTATGCTCGAAACGCTTCTCTACAAAGTACAAGGCAAACTGCTACGATTCTCAGGACGCGACAGCAAATGGGATAAAGTATTGCGAGAGCGTAAGGAACCGCCCGGCAGCCATATTCACGAACGACAGCGCAAGCCCGCGCAAGCAGCAACTACCAATCGCTAAATCTTTCGCTACTGAGCAAGGGCAAGCACAATGACGACTACGACGCATGAAACCTGCATTATACCCTACAACCTTGCCTTTCCTAACGCTGCCTTGGCTGCGCTGTATTGGCATTACGATTGTAGCAGCGCTCATGCTTGCTTGTTCATCATGCGGCGTAGCGGTTCGAGCAGTTGACGAAGGCGCGGAGAAGGTGGGCGCTGCTTTCCAAGAGGGACGGCGCGGACGCTTGACCGAAGAAGAAGTCATTTGGGCAAAAACAGCATGGAAGTACTTTGAAAACAACTACAACCCGCAATCCGGCTTGGTGAATATCAAAGACGGCTATCAGCTTGTGACGATGGAAAGCACTGCCGACTATATCGTAGCACTGATGGCAGCGCGAGAACTGGAAGTCGTTAGCAAACACGAGTTCGACAGCCGATTAAGCCTTATCTTTGGTTTTCTCAACACGATGCCGCTTGCCTTCGACGAACTTCCGAATGTCAATTACAACGCCATATCCCTTCGCCCAACGGACTTTGCCAACAACTACGGAACGATTGGCTGGGCCGCGAACCACATCGGGCGGCTCATGAACGTTCTCAGACTCCTGCGCAATCGTTACCCGCAATATGGTGAATATGCTGACCGAGTTGTACTGCGTTGGGCATTTTGCAACGTCGTGGACACACAAGGAAACCTTTACAGTGCCGTGAATCTCAACGGCAAACCGGAAAAATATCTTGATGCAAAGCATGGGTGGAAAGAATATACGGCACGCGGCTTCAAAACGTGGGGATTTCCGACGGATGCTTCCACAACGCTTGACCCCATCGAAACAATTCGTATGTACGATGTTGACCTGTTTTTTGATGGCAAAGACGAGCGAGAAAGCGGTGGCAATAATGCCGTGAACAGTATGCCGTATTTTCTTATGGCACTGGAATACGGTTGGGAAAACATTTCGTATCTTTCCATTGACAAACGCTATTACGACCAGATGCAGGCTGTCTATGAAGTCCAGAAGCGCCGCCACGAGCGCGAGGATATTTTCACTGCCCGCGCCACGCACGAGGTAAATACTGAACCATACACCGTTTATGACGCTATTTTTTCCAACGGCTATAAGTGGACAACAATATCAAGTAATGGTGTGTTTTACCCATTTTTGTCGGCAGTTTCCACCAAAGCTGCTTTTGCAATGTGGGCGGTGTTCAAATCTGACTATACCGACCAACTCATGCTGGTAACAAGCCTTTTGTTCGATCCTGCCCGTGGCTGGTACGAAGGGAGATTAGAGAAGACCGGCGATGCCGTACGGACGCTCACGTGCGCCACAAATAGTGCGGTCTTGGAGGCTTTGCTTTTCAAAAAAACAGGGCGTTTGTACAGCAAAGCACGAGAGGAAAATGACCTCTACAATATTTACTTGCGCGATGAATTCAAGGTTATCAGCCGTTGTTTTCCCGTCAAACCGAAGTGATTTTTCTCATACGATGACACACTCTACTCCTCACCATAGCAGACACAGACTCGTCTGCGATTATCGGCATTATTCCTCACAATTACTGCCGCACCCTCATTGTTTTATCGTGTGTAGCATTGTTTTTGCCGCATTGATGAGCTATACAGCCATTGCACAGTATAAAACCGGTGCAAGCGCACCGGCAGCCCAACCCAAAGTGCAAGCTGTTCAAAATGTACAAACTCACACTGCTGCTCGCATTAACGCAGATAGCATCTACAACGTCGCACCAACCATCGTTTTTTCCGGCATCCGCTGGAAAATGCGCAATACCTCCACTCAATCGGAACCCGGTAATAATTTCTTTTCCAGCGCAAACAGCGAGGTTTGGACGGACAGCACCAAAAAACTACATTTGAAAATCAATACCCGCGACAAGTATTGGTTTTGCATAGAACTCGTTGCTGATACGGTTCTGGGGTACGGGACGTATGCAATTTTTCCCGAAATCAAACTGGATACGCTGCCACAAAACATCATGCTCGAATTTGGGGCAACCCCTGATAAAGCTCTTCATACCTACATTCCTGACGATTTCGCCATACAGTTTACTCGCATGGGAACGCTCAATTCGGCAAACACACTTCAATACGTCGTTTCTCGTCCCGAGAACTCACCCGATCATTCGCAAGAGCGCAAAGAACGGATATTTCGCCCTGATCTCCCCTTCCGTATGCAAGGCTCATACTCCACACACGCCTTCACGTGGCGCGAAAACTCGCTTGAATTTGCGAGCTATCACGACCACGGCTTGCCAACACCATACTTGGCAGCGCTGTGGGAATTTACCGGCTCGACAGCTCTCAATTTACAGGTTCCCAAGTCAACAACACCATATAGAATGCGCCTTCGCCTGTGGTCGGCGGGTGCTCCTGTGGGCGGAAAACCCTTCGAGGTGATTATCAAAAAAGTTCAATTTGTCCCGCTCAAGAAATGATGCTTTTTAGGAGACATATTGCCCTTCGCAGCGTACCTGCTCACAGCGTACCTGTTCACCACATGGTTGCACAATATCCCATGAAGATTAAAGCATGGTTCTACGCGACGCTCATCCTCTTTTCTCTCTCAACCGAATGCCTTTTCGCCCAAGCCGACAAAGAAAGCACCATTCGTGCTATCAATAAGTATGGCTTTCTCCAGCTCGACGGACAGGGCGCAAAAGCCGTCAAATCCATTCCGGCGGAGAAAGAAGCGAAAGAAGATGAGTCGTGGGAAAATATCTGGGCGAATATGCAAACATCGTTTTCGTTGCCGTGGGAAGATTTTTTCAAAAAAGAAAAGCCTACCGATGGCTTGAGTGGAAGTCTTTCGGTAACATATCCTCTCAGTGATATAGCCTCGCGTCCGTCAAGCGGTTCGTCGTCGCAGGGTGTACCGCTTTCAAGCGCGGTTGTGGGTGCATCGTTGTCCTACGTCCCTGTCGGATACTGGTTTGTGAATCTTTCGGTCATGCGCTATTGGTATCCGGAGCGTAAACAGTC
>JANYDO010000340.1 GCA_025363605.1 Candidatus Kapaibacterium sp. | reverse complement strand
CTGACCATTACCGGCGATAATTTTACGGGTGCGAGCTACATGAATATCGGTGGTGTGGATATTTCGAGTAGCCTCTTTACCGTCACGATGGGCGGAACAATTATTACGACCACCGTGCCGATAAATGCGACCAATCCGACGATTATGATTACTGCGCCCGGCGGAACGGCAATTTCTACCAATGCACTTGTTCTGCTTCCACCACCGACTATTACCAGTATCAATCCCCAAGTAGCTTCCACGGGCGAGACGATTGTGCTTTTCGGATCAAGTTTCGTTGGTGTGCAGTCGCTCCGCTTTGGCACAACCTCAGCACAATTCACCGTCAATTCACCTAACCGCATCACGGTTATCGTGCCCCCGCGCTTGACGGTAGCACCTACGCAAGTATTGATTACGGTGCAGACCGGTAGCGGCACGGCGACGACAGCTACGCGATTTGCATATAATCCGGGCGGCGGTGTGCCGAATGGTGTTGATCCGCTTCGTTTGGTGGTTATCTCTGAAGTACGCGATAAAATTACGACAGTGGGCAGGCGGGTTCGCGTAACGGGAGCAAATGTCGAGCTTATTCAAGAAATGAAACTTATTACGAGCGCAGGCAGTACCAATGCCAGTTGGCTTCTGTCGTCCTCTGCTGCTTTGACGCTCATTGTGCCGACGACCGGACTGTTGCGGAGTTCTACGGGAACGCTTTCTTCAGCCGTAGTGACGATGGATGTACTTGGCGCATTTAATCGCGTTGTGGTCAATGATGCCTTTACTGTGTACAATGTTCCGCAAATCCTCGCTATCACGCCGACTGATGCGAACGCGGGCGAGGAAGTCATCGTCAGCGGTACGGCGATGAATCTTATTACCGGCGTTACGATTGGCGGTACGGCAGCAACGTTCCGTGTTCTGGATAGCACTCGTATTGCCGTCATCATGCCTTCTCGTCTGACTGCTGATAGTGTGCGGATTCCGGCTTCGGGTGTGTTTGGATTTACCTCCTTTGGTGGTATCGTCAGCACGGGGGGTACTATTATCAATAGTTCTTTGGCGGCTGGTTTGCCTGTGATTACGAGTTTCAGTCCCACGAGCGGACCTCCGGGAACGGAAGTCGTGGTGCAGGGAGTGAATCTCAATGCTGCTTTAGATGTATCGGTTGTGGGTATTCCGGTGTCGAGTTTTGTCGTCAATTCTCCGACCCGTATGACGCTTGTACTCAGCACTGTCGCCAGTATTCGCTCACAAGGTCCAATTACGCTGAAAACGACGTTTGGCACAAACGTGGATTCGCGAACATTGTACACCTTTCCGTATTCGCTGGAATCAGACCAAAATGCTGCTAATGCAGTCGTCGCAAGCCTCGGCGGTGATGTGAGTAAATTGAGCTTTGTGACAGAGAATAATCGAATTACCGTGCTGCGCCTCAGTGGTGCGGGCTTGCGCGGACCCATTCCGGCGGTGATTTCGACGCTAACGGAACTGCGTGAGTTGGACTTGTCGAATAACCTTTTGAGCGGAGCAGTACCGATAAGTCTCTCGGCTCTGAAAAAGCTGGAGAGCTTGAACCTGAGTAACAACGTCCTCAGTGGCGACCTCACGCCGGGCTTATTCTGTTCTTACAGCAATATGCGATTCTTGGATGTGAGCCACAATAACCTCACAGGCGAAATTCCTGTTTGTATCGCCGATCTTGACAAAATTAAAACGCTCAATCTTTCTTACAATCGCTTTACGTCTTTGCTCCCGTGGCAGCTGGGCGCAATGGTCAGTTTGGGCGAACTTCGGGTTAGCAATAACAATCTGTCGGGAGAACTTCCGGCGGAACTAGGGACGGGCGGGACGCGAGTCACGGGCAAGAAAACTACCCGCACGACCGCAATGCGCGTTCCGACGGTGCAGGTAATAGACGTGAGCAATAATCAATTCACTGGTGGCATACCTGATGAGTGGGGCAATATTCCGTATCTCCGCGAACTGAATGCTGAAAACTGTGGTCTCACGGGAAGTCTGCCCGCGACGATTCAGAATTGGGAAGGAATATCGGTCATTCGTCTGGCAAATAATCGTTTTAGTGGTGTGATTCCACCATTTAATGCCGTGAGTTTGAAAGAATTGGTAATTGATAATAACCGCTTCACAGGAGCACTTCCCGTATCGTTCTCTGATGCACCTGCACTACGGACACTAAGTGCTGCAAAGAACCGATTGACTCTCATTCCCAATCTTGATAAAAGCGGACGGCTTGATACCGTGCGCTTAGACAGCAATCGTTTGGAATTTGGTAGTTTGGAGCCGCTTACAACCGCAAGATTTTTCCAAGCGAACGGGCAAGATAGTGTCCAATCCGACGGCGATATTCTTGCTGTTCCGGGCGATATGGTACAGATTCGTTCCAATATCGGCGGGAAAAACACAAAATATCAATGGTACAAAAACGGTGCAATGGTGCGCGGTGCAACCTTACCAACGCTGACATTCCCAAGTCTGGTCTCGCAAGATGTCGGTTCGTACACTTGTCGTGCGACGAACAGCGTCGTGCGCAACGTGACGCTTGTTACGCAGTCGGTGAATATTGCGGTAACGAATGCTTCGCAGTCTCTTGACGCACCACGTCTCGTCTTCCCGTCTGCCAACGCCTCCAATATCGCACCACGTCCGGCGTTCCGTTGGTCGCGTTCGGCGGATGCTGATTCTTATACGATTGTAGTTTCTCGCGATAAGACCTTACGTCTTGATGCACAGAGCATAACGCTTGCACAGCCTGACGTGGTGGGCGATAGTGTTGTTCTGGCGTGGGCGAGTGCTGCCGGACGCGGCGTACTTTTGGAGCGTGGTGTGCAGTATTTCTGGTCGGTGCGAGCAGCCTCTGCTTCCGATTTGCTCATTCCCACGTGGTCGGATACGCTCTCCTTCCGCGTCGTCCCATTCGGACAAGACCTTGCCTTCAGTAGTGTGGATGTCGGAAAAGCAACGGTGGGAGATAGCGCTCGGGCAACGGGTTCGATTGTGAACATTGGCGACGACGTGATATTAGTGCAGTCTGCACAGGTAGAAAGCGGTTTGGCAAATGTTTTTGCCATAAATTTCACGCAAAAATTGTTGCCCAAAGATGCTTCAGCATCGTTTGATGTTCTCTTCAAACCCAATCGTGCCGATACGATTCGCGCAAATGTCACGGTGCAGTATGCCGATGCACTGGGGCAGGGAGCGCGTTCGGTGAGCATAGAGAAGGCGCTGATAGGGCGCGGTGGAGCGCTTGCCGTCGATCCGCTCTTCATTGATAGTGTGCGGGTTGGGAAATCATCCGTCTATAGCGTCCGTGTGGTGAACCGCAGCGATAAAGCTGTTACCATCAACTCCGCACGGATTCTTGTGCCACGTGGAGGGAGTGTCGAACGCGCTTTTGAACTAGTCTCTCCTGTGGCAAACCTGACCTTGCAGGCACACGATACAACCTTGATTGCCGTTCGCTGTGCAACAGTAACGCGAGGGTTCAAAAATGCACTTCTGGAGGTAATAACAGATAATGAAAATGTACAAAGCGATTTGGCTGCATTTGCTCGTCTTATTCGTCCCGATGATGCGGCGGTATCCTTCCGTGTGCAGGCTACGCCCGACGCGGCGGCGCCCGGAAGCACGGTTCGGCTTGATGTGCTCATTCAAGATTTCACGCCGGAGCTTGCCAAAGCACTTTTGGGTGCAGCGCAGCCGGAGGTGCGACTCACAGTTCGTTTTGATAAGCAAGTTCTGGCGTTGGACGATGCTTCAGGTGTGGCGCGAGTACAGAGAAGCAGTTCTACCAATGCTATTATTTCGCTTGCTACGCGCTGGGACGGTCACTCACGTGCGGTGGCGAGTCTTCAAGCTCGCGCTGTGGCAGGGGAACGCACGGTCACGAATCTGGAGATTATCAATGCAGAATGGGGTTCTACCTCAGCGACAGAGCGCCCCGAATGGGAACGCCGCGTATTTGTGGAAGAATCCATCACTCCGATACCTTCCACGTTCACGGCGCGAGTATCGCAAGCAGGTGGTAAGCGATTGATTGGAAGCGTTGCTGACGCTCTGACACCAATCTTGTCGCTTGCGCGTCCGAATCCCGCTGCCGATGTGGTGAGTCTGACGTACACACTCTTTGATGATGCGGTGGTGACGCTTGATGTGCTCAACATCAAGGGCGAAGTCGTACAAACGCTTCTTGCCGAAACTAGCCGTGCGGAGGGCGAGTACACGCTTTCGGCGAGTGTACGCGCGTTGCCGTCCGGTTCGTATCTACTGCGTTTGCGGGCAAATGGCGCTGCGGTCAATCAGCGCTTGGATGTTGTTCGGTAGAGATGGTTTCTTCTTAGGATTTGGGCAAAAGCTAGATTCTAGGCTGCACAAAGAAATTTTGTTGTGTACTCTGCTTGTTTCTCGTAGTTTCTATTTGAGCGCAAGTAGCTTCACAAGCAGTTCAACAAATAGCTTTGAACACAAGCAGCCAAAAATATCCCGATTCTTTTGCCCGCTTGCGGTATTGCGGTAATCTGTTTCTACCGTAGGCATAACCATTCTGACTATGAAACGAGTTCTTATCTCTGAAGACCACACGATGTTCGCCATGATGATAAAAATGTGGCTTCAGCAGGATTCTTCCGCAGATGTCGTAGGTGTAGCGCCGACGGGTGCTCAGACTATCAGCATGGTGCATGAGTTCAAACCTGATATTGTACTCCAAGACATGATGCTCTCGGATATGCAGGGCGTAGATATTATCCGCCGAGTGCGGCAGGATTTTCCGAAGATGGCTATTTTTGCGATGTCTGCCCGCGCAAATCTCGCCAAAATCGCTCTGGAAGCGGGTGCGAACGGATGTATGCTCAAGGAAGACAGTCCGCAAGTGATACGGCATATTTTGGATTGGGACACTTCCACCGGAATCTGGGTGAGTCCGCTTCTTGGGGAGAAATTTTTTACCGCAGCGCAAGAGCTTCTCAAGTATAATTTTACGACGGTGGAAATGAATATCTTGCGAAATATTACGCTCCCCAACAGCGATATTTCTATTGTGCTAGGCATTTCCGAAGGAACGGTACGCAATACTCTAAGCACCATTTACCAGAAAATCACGCTGGCAACGCGCCCAGACCTCGCACGCTACGTCCAGGACATTCTTCTTCTTGCTCCTTCACAAAATGTGTCGTAGCGTCACGTTTTGTGAAGTAAAAACATGACATACCCCTCAAAATTGTAGCATACCCCCCTCAAAAATCGGTGACAGCGAAGTAGTCAGTAATTGCGTATCTTTAGAGCAATTCTTTGTCTATTCTATTCGGTTCGACGGTCTATCACAATTGCCGCATAACCTATTTGGTGACGCTATGATACCTCTCAAAAGACCTTTTTTGAATTTGTACAATTCTATCAATGCTGTTGGGTACTATTCTGAACAGTACGTATGCCGTTGGCGGACGTTAGTTTTGTGTCTTGCACTTTTCACGTTCTTAGCATCTGTCGGGCTTACCGACGTGTATGCGCAACCGCCTACTATTTCAGGTTTCACCCCGGCTACGGGTCAGGTCGGAACAACTATTACTATCAATGGTACGAATTTTACGGGCGCAACAGCAGTAAATTTTGGAAACGTTCCGGCGGCATCATTTGCAGTCGTTTCTGCCGTGCAGATAACGGCAGTTGTTCCTGCGCTTTGTGGCGGTGGCATCGTCTCTGTCACAACGCCGATGGGAACAGGTTCTAGTGCTTCGGGATTTGGATTTGATGCTACCTTCGTCGTTGGGCAGCCGGATTTCATTTCTGTCGCGGCAGCCGTGACTGCTACCGGGTTCACCCAGCCGTGGGGAGTCGCAATAGACGAGACTCATGGTAAAATGTATGTTTCTGACTTCACTGCTCATCGCGTCTTACGGTATGCTTGGCCAATTGCGGCAAATATGCCGACTGCAGAACTGGTTTTCGGGCAACCGGATATGATTAGTAGCGTGGCAAATAATGGCGGTTTATCTGCCAGTTCTCTCAATCAACCGACCGGGCTTGCGGTTGACCAAACTACGGGCGACTTGTGGGTATCGGAGATTGGCAACAATCGGGTTCTCCGTTTTGCTGCTGCTCATGCTATTGGAGCGAATAAGCCCAATGCAACACAGGTGTTAGGTCGTCCTGACTTTACCTCGTCCGGTGCCGTGCTGAGCCAAAGCGGTATTAGTCAAGTTTATGGACTGGCTTTGGATGCTGCAGGGCGCTTGTGGGTGCCGGATTATAGCTACCACCGTGTACTTCGATTTGATAACGCGGCTTCACTGGGAAATGGTGCAAATGCCAGTGGTGTCTTGGGACAAACTACTTTTACAACGAACACTCCCGCCACAGCTCAAAATGGCTTGAACGGCAGTTTGATGGCGGTGGTCAGCCCTGCTGGAACTCTTTTTGTCGCCGAATTTACCAATAACCGAGTAACGAGGTTCGATAATGCTGCGGCAAAGGCAAACGGTGCAAATGCTGATGGTGTTCTTGGACAAGCCTTATTCACTACCAGCGCCGCATCCGCTACGGCTACGGGGTTATCAAATGTTGCGGGGCTGTGTCTTTCGCCAGCCGGTGATTTGTACATTGCTACCTATAGCGGGCAAAACCGCATCATTCGCCACGATAATGCCGCCGCTAAAGCAAATGGAGCAGCAGCTGACCGCGTCTATGGACAACTGGATTTTACTACGATTGCTGCCGCTACTACGCAGAGCAAAATGAGTACGCCTTTTGGTGTTGCCTTCGCTTCGGCATCGAATATGTTAGTTTCCGCACAATCCGGTAGCAATCGTGTTCTCCTCTACGGTGTGCCACCGCCGCCGCCAACAATTTCATCTTTCACACCCACCAATGCCGCACCCGGACAAACGGTAACAATTACCGGCACAAATTTTAGCGGCGCAACAGCTGTCAGCTTCGGTGGCGCGGCCGCAGCATCGTTTACCGTCGTTTCGGCGACGCAGATGACGGCTGTGGTTAATGCAGGTGCAAGTGGTACGGTGGATGTTGCTGCACCAAGTGGTACTGCTTCGCTTGCCGGCTTCACCTACAACGCGCCAACGGTACAGACGCTCTACGCCTCGCGTTCCAGCTCAAACCTCGTCGGCTCTATCCGCACCGATGGTTCAATGAGTACACCCGCGCTGATGACGGGTAATTTCCCACGCGATGTGTTCCGCCAAGGCTCGTACATCTATTGGGCAGACGAAACGGGCAATGCGATTGGTCGTGCCAATGCCGACGGTTCTTCGCCAAATGCGACTTTCATCACGGGCTGTTCCTCTCCAAACGGCGTGTATGCTACCGCCACGAATATTTATTGGACAAATTACGGTTCGACAACGCTTGGACGCGCCAACATTGACGGTTCGGGTGTGAATCAGTCGTTTTGCAGTACAGGGCTGTCGCAGCCGGTCGGCATCACGATTGACGCAGTGGCGGGGCAAATTTATTGGTCGCGCACAAATTTTGGTACTATTGGCAAAGTTGCTCTTGACGGCGTAACGGGCTTAAACGGCTCGTTCATCACGGGTTTGACTAATCCGGGCGGAATGTGGACGGACAACGCCAATAACTTTATCTACTGGGTGGAAGCAGGTGCGAGCAATGCCATTCGCCGCGCTCAACTCAGCACGGGAACTGGTGTGACAACCCTTGTAACGGGTTGTAATGCTCCTGTGAGTGTGACAAGTGATGGAAGTTTTCTCTACTGGTCTAATTCCGGTTCGGGCAATATCGGTAGTTCCTTACTTTCGGGTGCGGGTGCGAACCAAGCATTTGCCACAGGTTTTACGAACATTCGCGGTGTAGCCATTGGTCCTAATCCGGGAGCGTTTCCGACTATTTCCGGTTTCGCGCCTGCTTCTGCACAAGCCGGAGCTACCATCACCATCAATGGCTCGAATTTTACCGGCACAACGCAAGTGCTTATCGGCGGCACTCCTGCTGCATTTATCGTCGTTTCGGCTGTGCAGATTACCGCTACTGTGCCAAATGTCTGCGGCAATGGCGTGATTTCCGTTACCACGCCCGTCGGAACAGGTACGAGCGCCTCAGGCTTCACCTATCTTGCCACTTACGTTCTGGGGCAAACGAATTTCACCACCGGAACCTCCGGCTTGGCAAATAATAAATTTAACACGCCCAACGGCATGGCTATTGATGCCGCCAACAATAAACTCTACGTCGCAGAGTTCGGCAATCACCGCGTCATGCGCTTTAGTTTGCCCATTACGCAAAATTCCCAACTACCCGAAGCGGTCTTTGGGCAGGTGAATTTTACGAGTGGTGCGGCAAACGGCGGCGCAACAACGGGTGCAGCCGTCTTCAACGGACCATTTACGATGAACGTCGGCACGGGCGGGGATTTGTGGATAACCGACATTATCAACAATCGCCTCGTGATGATTCCCTCGGCGCACACCGCAGCAAATGGTGCTGCGGCAACAACCGTCATTGGGCAGCCCAATCTCACCGCTAACACGGCAGGGCTGACATCGCAAAATATTTCCAGTCCGTATTCAACGCGCTTGGACGCTTCAGGAAATATGTGGGTCGCTGATAACGTGAACCGCCGCATGTTGAGGTTTAATGCGCCCCTGAGTACATTCCAAAATGCTTCCGTTGCGCTTGGCGTACCGGATTTTACGACAAACAATGCCGTTGCCCCAAGTTCCGTCAGAACAGGCAACACGGGCGATATTGCCGTTGTCGGGGCATCGCTCTACGTGAGCGATATTTCTAACCACCGAATTTTGAGATTTGACGCGCCCTACACAACAGGTATGGCGGCAAGCGTTGTGCTGGGGCAGCCGACGATGGCGACAGGTGCGGCGAACAGCCCCAATTCCACGCTCGGTGTGAATTTTGTCCAAGACCTTTACGCCAACGGTATGGACTTATTTGCTGCGGATGTGGCGAATAATCGTATGCTGGTTTATCTCAATGTCAATAGCAAAACCTCCGGTGCGGCTCCTGATGCGGTTATCGGGCAGCCGGATTTTACGACCTTAACCACAGGTCTGACGCAATCGAAGCTCAATGGCTTACGAGACATTGCCGTGAGTGCGGCGGGACAAGTAATTATCGCTGACCAAGGTAATCACCGTGTTCTCATTTTTGGTCAGACCTTCGTTACCCCCGCGCCGACTATTTCCAGTTTCACGCCCACAAGCGCACTGGCGGGCGCAACGGTAACGATTAACGGCACAAACTTTACGGGAACAACCCAAGTGCAGTTCGGTGGCGTGAATGCGGCATCCTTTACGATTATTTCCGCCACACAAATTACGGCTGTCGTGGCGGCTGGCGGCGCAAGTGGCAACGTGAGCGTTACCACGCCGGCAGGCACGGCAAATTTGTCGGGATTCACCTTCCTTGCGCCGCCGACCATTAGCGGCTTTGTGCCTGCCACAGCTCAAGCCGGAGCGACGATTACCATTAACGGCACAAATTTCACGGGCGCGACTGCTGTACAAATCGGCAGCCAGAGCGTTGGCTTTATCGTCGTTTCCGCAACGCAGATAACAACCACCGTTCCCGTTCTGGGCGGCGGCGGAATTATTTCCGTCACCACGCCCGTCGGCACGGGGACAAGCGCCACAGGCTTTGGCTTTGACGGCACATTCGTCGTGGGGCAGCCGAACTTTATTTCAAGCGGTGCTGCGACAACTTCCACAGGCTTGAATTTTCCCGAAGGCGTAGCAGTGGACGTAGCGCACGGCAAACTCTACGTCGCCGACCGCCAGAATCATCGCGTTGTGCGATATGCCTATCCCGTTGCGGCGAATAACCCGCTCGCGCAAGTTGTTTTCGGACAACCGAATTTTACGAGTAGTGTTGCAAATAATGGCGGTTTATCGGCAAGTAGTTTGAACAGCCCGACCGACATTATCGTTGACCAAACAACGGGCGATTTGTGGGTGTCGGATTACCAAAATAATCGCGTTGTGCGTTATGCTGCGGCTCATGCTGTGATAACCAATCAAACCACCGCTACGCAAGTATTGGGTCAGCCCAATTTTACCTCGAATGGTGCAGCGACTTTGCAAAATGGTATGAATCAGCCGCACGGTCTCAGCCTTGAAGCAAGCGGACGTTTGTGGGTGGCAGACTTTGGCAACAATCGTGTTCTGCGCTTTGATAATGCCGCTTCGCTCGGCAACGGCGCAAATGCAAGCGGTGTGCTGGGGCAGCCGATTTTTACTGCGAATGCCGCAAGCGTCTCGCAGTCCGGCGTAAATTCTCCCATAAGCCTGACGGTAGATGCGGCGGGAAACCTTTACGTTGCTGATTTCAGCGCAAACCGCATTCTGCGCCACAACAACGCTGCCGCAAAAGCTAACGGTGCAAATGCAGACGGCGTATTGGGGCAAGCAATCTTTACCACGAGTGGCGCAAGTGCTACGGCGACAACGGTGAATGCGCCTGGTGGGGTCGTTGTCTCGCCCGCCGGAGACGTGTATGTGAACGACAGAAACAACAATCGTATTATTGTCTTCAATAATGCTTTGGCGAAGGCGAATGGTGCAGCAGCAGACCGTGTGCTTGGACAAACCACCTTTACCACAAGTGGTGCTGCCGCCACACAGTCCGGTATGAACGTTGGGCAATTTATCACCTACGTTCCGGGCGACAATGTTCTCGTCTCGTCGGAATGGAATAACAACCGCGTTGTCCTCTACGGTACACCCACGCCGCCGCCTGCGCCTACCATTACGAGCTTTCTGCCGACGAGTGCCATAGCGGGGGCGACGGTAACTATCACGGGAACAAATTTCAATAACGCTTCGGTCGTGCAATTTGGCGGTACGGCAGCAACGTCGTACACCGTTGTTTCGCCGACGCAGATTACGGCTGTGGTAGGTGCAGGCGCAAGCGGCAACGTGACCGTGACCACGCCCGGCGGCACGGCGAATTTGGCAGGTTTTAGTTTTGCCGTTCCGCCTACGTCCTTCAGCGCACAGACCCCGCCAACAGGCACAGTGGGCAGTGCCTACACCTACACCTTCGTTGCCAACGGAACGCCCGCGCCGACATACTCCGTTTTTTCGGGAACGCTTCCGGCAGGATTATCACTGAATGCCGCGACGGGCGTACTTTCCGGCACACCGACGGGAGCAGGCGGCGTGTCGGGGGCAATCGTCATTCGCGCCACGAATATTGGCGGAACGTTCGATTGTACGCCGTTCACTATCACCATCAATGCCGCCCCAACGATGTTTTCCGCACAAACCCCACCGGGCGGCTCGCAGAGCGTCGTCTATGCCGGATACACGTTTGTTGCTGATGGTTTCCCCGCACCGACGTATTCCGTCTTTTCGGGAACATTGCCCACAGGCTTGACTCTGAGCGCTGCCGGTGTGCTATCGGGAACGCCCACCGTTTCGGGGACGTTTGGTCCGATTGTCGTCCGCGCTACCAACATTGCCGGAACATTCGACACTGCGCCCTTTACGATTCAAATGAACATTGCGCCCACTGCTTTCAGCGCTCAAACGCCACCATCGGGCGCATTGGGGCTGACGTACTCATATATTTTCACAGCAAACGGTTTTCCTGCGCCGACGTATTCCGTGCAGTCGGGAACGCTTCCGGCGGGCGTAACGCTGAACGCTGTGACGGGCGACCTTTCGGGAACACCGACAGCAACGGGAACGTTTGGACCCATCGTGATTCGCGCTACGAATATCATGGGAACATTCGACACTGCGCCGTTTTCCATTGCTATCAATACCGCGCCATCAGCATTTACGGCGCAAACGCCGCCCGCAGGAACGGTTGGCGCAGTCTATAATTATTTCTATGCCGCCAATGGTTCGCCCGCGCCCGCATACAGCCTCTTTGCAGGAATAATTCCCCCCGGACTTACGCTGAACAGCGCAAACGGACAGCTCTTGGGAACACCGACAGCAGGCGGGACGTTTAGCGGCATCATTATTCGTGCAAGCAATGTCGCGGGCGCGTTCAATTCTGCTCCGGCAACTATCACTATTAGCGGCGCACCGACGGTGTTCAACGCCACGCCCGTTAGTGGTGTCGTCGGAACGCCGTACTCTTACACGTTTACAGCGAATGGTTTTCCTGCGCCGACGTATAGCCTTGCTTCCGGCGTTTTACCTCCGGGGCTAACGCTGAACAGCGCTACGGGCGACCTTTCGGGAACGCCGACGATGGCGGGAATTTTTGGTGTGACGGTAATAAGCGCAAGTAATGGTGCGGGTTCAATCAATTCCAACAGCTTTTCGATAACTATTGCCGGAGCGCCATCGTCACCAACGATGTTTACTGCGCAAACGCCTTCCACAGGCACAAGCGGAACGCCGTATAATTACACTTTTGCTGCGAATGGCTTCCCATCGCCGACCTTTAGTGTTGTTGCGGGGGCACTGCCGCCCGGACTCGCACTTGACCCGGTGAACGGCACGCTTACGGGAACGCCAACCGTTTCCGGCAGTTACGGACCAATCACGATTCAAGCAAGCAACGGCTCCGGTTCGCTTGGTTCTACGCCCTTCACGATTACCATCAACGGCGCACCGACGGCGTTTTCTGCTCAAACGCCCGGCAGTGGTGTTGTGGGAACGCCTTACAACTACGCGCTTGCTGCGAATGGATTACCTGCGCCTACGTTTAGCCTTGTTTCCGGGGCGCTGCCTACGGGCTTGAGTCTGAGCGGTGCGGGCGTGATTTCGGGAACGCCGACCGTAGCGGGGACGTTTGGACTAATTACCGTGCAAGCAAGCAATGGTGCCGGAAGCGTGAACACAAGCGCGTTTAGCATCACCATTAGTGCTACCGGTACAGCGCCAACGCTCTTCACCGCCGGTTCGCCGCCAAGTGGCTTGGTGTCGAATAGTTATGCCTATACCTTTGCGGCTAATGGTTCGCCTGCGCCATCGTTTAGCATTTTCTCCGGTACGCTTCCCGCGGGGCTGTCGCTCACTGCTGCCAATGGCTTGCTTTCGGGTGTGCCGGCCGTAGCGGGTGTGTTTGGACCAATTACCTTGCAAGCGATGAACGGTTTTGGTAATGTCAATTCGTCGCCGTTCACCATCACCATCAATGCCGCTCCCACGACCTTTACCGCCCAAACACCGCCCATTGGCGCGGTCGGAACAGCATATAGCTACGCTTTCGCTGCCGATGGCTATCCTGCGCCGACGTACAGTCTTGTAGCGGGTTCGCTTCCCGCAGGGCTGACGCTTTCGCCAAGCGGTGTCCTCTCCGGTACGCCGACAGCGGCGGGAACATCAAGCGGAATCGTCATCAAAGCGCAAAATGCTTTTGGGAATGTCAACACGGTTTCTCTTAGCATTGTTGTCAGTGCTACGGCAACAGCACCGACAGCATTTACAGCACAAACTCCACCAAGCGGGAATGTGGGAAGTGTCTATTCCTACACCGTTGCGGCAAATGGTTCACCATCGCCCACGTATAGCGTGATTGCGGGTGCGCTTCCGACGGGCTTGACGCTGAACGCCGCGACGGGCGACATCACAGGAACACCAACCGTTGCAGGAAGTTTTGGACCGATAACCATTCAAGCAAGCAATGGTGCTGGTTCGTTCAATACTGTACCAATTACTATTACCATCAATCCTGCCGTTCCGACGATTGCCAACTTCACGCCGACAGGCTCGCTTGCCGGAGCGACGATTACGATGAACGGGACAAACTTTACGGGCGCGACGGCAGTGAGTTTCGGGGGCATTCCGGCGGCATCGTTTATGGTTGTTTCCGCAACCCAGATAACGGCTGTGGTCGCCGTAGGCGGTGCGACGGGTAATGTGAACGTTACGACTCCGGGCGGTACTGCTGTTTTGGGTGTGTATTCGTTCTTTGCGCCGCCCACTCTTACGTCCTTTACGCCGATGGTGGCATCGTCGGGTTCGCCGATAACAATTACCGGAACGGGCTTTACAGGCGCAACGCAAGTGCAGTTTGGTGGTGTGAATGCTGCGTCGTTCACGGTTATTTCGCCGACACAAATTAGTGCGGTTGTTCCGATTGGTGCGCCGAATGCGCCGATTTCCGTCACGACTCCCGGCGGTACGATTGCTTCTGCTGCGTCGTTTATGCTGGTGGCTTCTACGTCTGAATTTTACTATCAATCGGGCGCAGCGGACAATCCCGCTAACTGGAACACCTTGCCCGGCGGCAGCGGTCTGACAGCAAGCAGTTTCTCCACACCCGGACAAAATTTCTACGTTTCCAATGCGCGCACGGCAGTCTTTGGTGCAAACGCCACCGTCGGTGCGGGCGTAACGATGCAGGTTGAGAACAGTAGCACACTTGCCATGGCGACAGGAAAAACGCTGAATATGCAAGGTTCGTTGCGTGTCAATAGTGGCGGGCGTTTGCGCTTGGAAGGCACTGGTGCGGTAACAGGCTCTGCTGCTGTGCAGTATCTGGGGCAATCCGCGACACTGGAATATCGCGGTGGCGTAAATCGTCTTACCTCCGATACGGAATTTCCGCCTGCGTTCTCGTCGTCGCTGCGTTTGGATTCGTCGTCGGTACGCCTCAATAACAGCAAAAGTGTGCAAGGCGCATTGACGGCACTCAATGGAAGCGTTTTGACGTTTGGTGCAAACAATGGTCTAACGCTAGGCAGCGATATAACGCTCACCGGAGGACGCTTCGGGACAGACTCCACGAACGCTCTGGCTATCACGGGTTCTGGTACTATTACGGGCAATCTCTTGTTCGATAATGGCTTCGGTGCTAGCATCATTGGCAGTCTGAGAATGCAGCGTAGCGCAACGAATATGACACTTGCAGGCAATGTGCTTGTAACGGGTTCGCTGCGGCTTTCGGGTGGCAACATCATCGTGCCAAGCGGTCAAGCACTCACTCTCGCCAACACTGCCGATACAGCCTTGTCGGGCGGTTCTGGCGCGTCGTTTATTGCGGGAAGTGTTGCCCGTGTGCTGCCCGCAAATCTTACGCCTGCCGATGGGCGCTTGTGGTTGTACCCGATTGGCAAAAATGTCAGCTATTTGCCCGCTTTTGTGCAAGGCGCGACGACGGGCAGTATGAGTCCCACGCTTGCTTTGGAAGTGTTTACGACAGCTTCGGGCGGTAGCGGCGGAATTAGTCTCACAGGCGCACTCAGTCGGACGGAGTATTGGTCGTGGACACCGCTTGCGGGTAATTTTTCGGGTGCGCAGATAGGGCTGATTCGTGCAGGACTGAACGATAATACGCGGGTTGGTTCGAGTACTTCATTGGCCGGAACGTATCAAAATGTCGGTGGAGCGCTTCAAACCTTGAGTGCTGGGCAGGCTGTTGTCAGCAATGGTGTTCCAGCGGGAGCAATCGGAGCGCAGCGCTTTTTTGCGATTGCAGGTGCAGCACCCGCACCCGGCGACACGACACCAATGCTGCTGCCACGCATTACACGCTTCTCACCGAATAGGGGTGGTGAAGAAACGGTTGTGCTGCTTATCGGAGAGAATTTAACGGGTATCAATTCTGTTGCTATCGGTACAGTTCCCGTCGCAAATTTCCGCGTCCTTTCTTCAACGGGAATGAGCATCACCGTCGGTGCTGTTGTGACGGGACCTATTCAGCTTGGCGGACCAAGCGGCGGTACTGCTTCCAACGACGTATTTACG
>JANYDO010000325.1 GCA_025363605.1 Candidatus Kapaibacterium sp. | reverse complement strand
ACGTGGACGTGCGGACGCAACTCACCCGGAACATCCGGTTGAATATTCCGATTCTTTCGTCGCCGATGGACACCGTCACCGAAAGCGAACTCGCCATCGCGCTCGCCCAAGAGGGCGGCATCGGCATCATCCACAAGAACGACATAATTTCCATATTCAGCGCAAAGGTTCGCGTTTTTGTTGCTTCGGCAGTGTTCAGGCGTGTAATCGGCGTGAGCGTCGTCGGAATTGCCACTTGGCGCGAGGTTTGGCGTTTCACGTTGAAGCGCAGAATGGGCATTGCTACGCCTTGTTTGTAATTGCTCATTGTCATTCCGCTTGTGCTGCCGTGCGGTGTTGAGGAAGCAGGTGCAGCAGGTAGCGTAAAATCCAGTGTTTTGAACAGCACTGAGCCGTTTATGGCAACACTTGAAAAATCCACCAGAATTTCTACGCGCTCGCCCGGCGAGAGCATCACGCTTGTAACACGCTCCGCCGCGTCAATCAAGCCGCCGTCCGTGCCGATAACGTGAAACACCATACCGTTTTCAAAGCCCAGTTTCATCACTCGTGCCGTTGCGCCATTCAAAATACGGAAGCGATATACGCCATTCTCAACATCAAGGTAGGGAACAGGAACGCCGTTTACGAACATCGTGTCGCCCAAATAACCCGTCATTACGTCCGCCATCGAAGGTGCATAGACAAAGCGTTTCACTTGTTGAAAGCGTTTGTCCTGAAGCACAAGCGGCACATCAAATTCGCCCGAAGGCAACCCCAATGTGGCTTCTGCGGCGGGGTCTTCCACGATGAACAAGCCCGCCATGCCCATGTAGGTTTGCCGTGCCGTATTTTTATGTGGATGCGGATGATACCAATACGTTCCGGCGCGGTCGAGAATGGGGAAGTTATACGCAAATGAACCGCCTCCGGCTTTGGCAACATCTTTCGGGTGTCCGTCCATGTTGGAGGGAACAGTTAAGCCGTGCCAGTGGATATTTGTTTCCATTGTAAGTTGGTTTTGAAGCTGCGCCGAAAATGCCGCGCCCTTGCGAAGGCGAATCGTCGGCGCAAGCACCGAACCGCCCATTGCCCACGCTTGAATAGATGCGCCTTGCACGTCAAGGTTCATGCTGCCCGCGCTCATAGCGCCGCCGTTCCAAACAGGCGGCAAACGAAGCGGCAAGCCCGTTTCACCCGCGATAACAACATCGGACATATTCATAGAGTTCATACAGCTTTGCAGAAAGTTTCCACCCGCAAGAGCAAGGACAGAGCCGCTTGCGAGTTGGATGAATGTTCGACGATTGGTATTCATAGTATTTTTGGTAAAAAAGGGTGGAGTGCGGAAATTCATTTCCGCAATGTAGAAGAAAGCGGAATTAAAATTCCGCACTCCGGCTGCTTGTCAGCGTACAACGAGTTTGCCGCGCAGCATATTCATTCCGCAGGTAAACTCGAATGTACCTGTCTTAGTCGGTAGAATATTTATGACCGTTGTTTCAAAAGCGGGTAGCTCGCGCCTGATACTGAAATCGCCAAATACCAATTCTTCCGAGCAGCTTGAGGTTTCATCACGGTAAAACTTCAAACGCACGGGTTTGTCTTTGACGACTTCAATCACATCGGGTGAATATCCGCCTTTGACGGTGACGGCAACTTCTTGCACACCGCTATCGGTAAGCGTTGCGGTGGTTGTTTGGCGTTTGCCGAAAAAGAAATACCATACGACAAAGCCCGCCAAACCAACGCCACCAAGCGTCACGAGAATTTGAGATGTGTCCATAGTTGTAGTTTATTGGAGTGCGGAAATGTATTTCCGCGATTGTTGAAACGGGCGGAATTACAATTCCGCACTCCGTGAAGAGGTTTGGTTTATATTTTTACTGTTTTAAGGCGCAGTGCGTTCGTCAGCACCGACACCGAACTCATTGCCATGGCAGCCGCTGCTATCATCGGACTCAAAAGCCAGCCCGTGAACGGATAGAGCAAGCCCGCTGCAAGCGGAATTCCCAGCACGTTATAGACAAACGCGAAAAAGAGATTTTGCTTGATGTTTGCCATGGTGCGCCGCGAGAGGTCTATAGCGCGAACAACGTCCCGCACGTCGCTGCGCATAAGCGTTACTGAAGCGGCTTCCATTGCAATATCAGTTCCCGCGCCAATCGCTATGCCCACATCTGCTTGAGCAAGCGCGGGTGCGTCGTTGATGCCGTCGCCGACCATTGCCACCGTTTTTCCTTCGGACTGAAGTTGTTTCACGATGTTGGTTTTGTCTTGCGGTAAAACATCGGAGAATATCCGCTTGATGCCTACTTGCGCGGCGATTGCCTCTGCCGTTTGGCGGTTGTCGCCCGTGAGCATCACCACTTCAATGCCTCGCGCTTGCATTGCCTGAACCGCCTCGCGTGAGGTATCGCGCACGGTGTCGGCAACGCCAATCACCGCGACGATTGCGCCTTTCACCGCCACAAACATCGTCGTTTTTGCCTCCGCCAAAAGCTGTACCGCAGCCGATGTTGCCTGCGCGTTCATCGTAATGTTTTGCTGCTCCATGAGCTTGGTGTTGCCGATAATAACGTTCACACCCGCAACAACGCCCGTTGCACCTTTACCTTCTACCGCCAAAAAATCATGCACCGTGAAGGCCGCATCTACCTTTTGGGCTGCGGCATAGTCCACAATCGCGGAGGCAAGCGGGTGTTCGGAATGATGCTCCAGCGAGGCTGCATATTGTATTGCGGCTTCCCGCGTCATGGTTGTATTCATAGCACTATCCAATAGCACAAAATCTGTTACCATTGGTTCACCTTTTGTGATAGTTCCTGTTTTGTCCACAACGACCACCGTGATTTGATGCGCCTTCTCAAGACTTTCGGCATTACGAATCAAGATGCCGTGTTCTGCACCCTTGCCCGTACCGACCATGATTGCCGTTGGTGTGGCAAGCCCCAACGCGCATGGGCAGGCGATGATAAGCACCGAAACGAAATTCACGAGTGCAAAGGGAAGTCGTGTATCGGCGGGCATGACATTGAACCAAACAACAAACGTGAGAATCGAAATCACGACCACCGTAGGCACAAACACGCTGCTGATTTTGTCCGCAAGCCGTTGAATTGGTGCTTTCGAGCCTTGTGCCTCTTCCACAAGCCGGACGATTTGTGCAAGTGCGGTATCTGCGCCGACCTTCGTTGCACGAAAGGTAAAGCGTCCCGTTTTATTGACTGTGCCGCCAAAGACCGCACCACCACTTGTTTTCTCAACGGGCAGACTTTCGCCCGTGAGCATGGACTCATCTACCGACGATGTGCCTTCAAGAATTTCGCCGTCCGTCGCAATTTTTTCGCCCGGGCGCACCACAACAACATTGTCCACGTGAACCTCTTCAATCGGGATTTCTCGTTCTTCACCACCAACCAGCACCCGCGCCGTTTTCGCTTGTAAACCAATCAGTTTTTTGATAGCGGCAGAGGTTTGACCTTTTGCCCGCGCCTCCAGTACTTTACCAAGCAAAATCAGCGCAATAATCGTTGCCGTTGTATCGTAATAGACTTCCGCACGAATGCCGTGTTGCTCGAAGAGCGCGGGCATAACCGTCGCAACGACGCTGTACGCAAATGCAGCACCCGTGCCGATTGCGATAAGCGTGTCCATATTTGCTGTGCGATGCAAAAAGGTGTTGTACGCCGAAATGTAGAACTCGCGCCCGCTATACAGCAGCACAGGCAGTGTCAGCGCAAGCAAGATGAAGTTCAGTGCTTGCATACCGATTGTTTGGTGGATAAAATGTTCTGCGCTTGGTACAAGCATGGTCATCGAAAGCGGCATAATCACGGCAGCAAAAGCCGCAGCCACACCAAAACGGCGTTTGAGCGCGGTGTATTCGGCAAGTTTGCGGGCTTCGGTTGCTTCTGCTTGTGCAGCGTGATTTTCGTCGTGCTTCAGTTGCCGTGCGCCATAGCCTGCATTTTCTACCGCAGTAGCCAGGTGAGCAACATTTACCACCGACGGCAGAAACTCGACCGTCGCTTTTTCGCTGGCAAGATTTACCGCAGCCCGCTTTACACCTCGCGTTTGCGAAAGAGCATCTTCCACGAATGCGGCACAGGAAGCGCAGTGCATTCCTGTTATTTCAAGCGTTGCGGTAGCGTGTTCTTGGTTTGTTGTCATTGTTTTCTCCGAGAATATGGAGTGCGAAATTTATTCCACAATCGCACAGGTTGAAGCATCGTTACTTGCGTTATCTTCCGTGCGAACTTCCGTTCTCATTCCGTTGGTGCTGTTGCCGTTGGTGTTGTCAGGCAAAAGAACATATTTTCCTTTGGCGACGTTGGCGAGTGCTGCATTCATCGCGTCGGTCTTGATGTGATGCGACATCGTGATTTCCACACGTGAAGAGGGCTGAAGTTCCGTCTTGACGGCAGTAACGCCGTCAATGCTGCTCAAAATGCGCGAAACAGTGCGCTCGCAGCCCGAGCACGTCATACCAGGAATTGCAAAAGAGTGTGTCATGGTTGGTTCTCCAAAAAATGGTTGTCGTTGAGAAAAAGCAAATCTACACGACAAAAATACCGCTTGCTCGCCGTCAGAACCTTATACAATTCCAGAAAAGGCTTGCACAATTTGGAAGCAATTCGGAAGCGGAGTGCGAACGGAAGTTCGCTCCTTGTTTTATGGACGAACTTCCGTTCGTACTCCAGTTGTTTGCCCAATCTCTTCAAGCGGGACGCGGTGCTGGTACACACGCGAACGCTTACATTCGCTCGGCGTGAAGCCAGTTTCTTGTTTGAATTGCCGCGAAAGATGCGCCGGACTGCTGTATCCAAGGCTGTATGAGATTTCACTTACCGTGCGTTCGCCGTAGGTGAGTAATTCCTTGGCACGCTCAATTTTTTGGAGAATACAATACCGTTCAATCGTAACGGCTTCCACCGATGAAAACAAATGGCTCAGAGTGGCGTAATCTCTGCCAATATCTCGACCAACGCGCTTGGCGATGATGCCGGAAAGATTCTCGTGCATTTCGCTGAGGTCTTCGGACTGCACCAGCTCGATAATGAGCGTTTTAATGGTTTCGACGAGTTTGGCAGCATCGGTTTCCAAAAGCTCAAAGCCGCTTGCGTGGAGGCGTTCTTTGAGTGCCGTCCGGTCGAGATGATCACCTTCGACAACCGCTTCACCAAGCATTACGCTTTGTACGTTCAGCCCAAGCGATGTCAGTTCTTCGCGCACAACGCGGATACAGCGCGAACAAACCATGTTTTTGATGTTCAGTGTTGTTGTCATTATGATTGAACGTGAAAAATATGCGGAGTGCGGAAATGTATTTCCGCGATTATTTGAAAAAGGCGGAATTAAAATTCCGCGCTCCAAGATTTTACTAATGCGAACTTCCGTTCGCACTCCAGTTTTTACCGCGTTTTGACAGGCAGAGAAACAACGAGTTTCTCCCAGCGCACAGAAATCAATCCTTCGTTTTTGCTTGTTTCTTGTACGTCGTAGCGGAGCACTTCTTGGAGCGTGTCCAGTATCTTCGGGGTGACCATCACCCGCACCACATCAAGCTTTTCATCGTAATCGTCCGCTAAATGTTGGTCGTAATTTGTGTTCACGATAACCGTCCACGTGTCTTTTGCGGGAATAGTGAAGAGTGCGTATTTGCCCGCTTTCAGGGTTTTGCCGCCGATGCTCACATCCTTGCTGAACTGTACCGATGTTGCATTGTGTCCGCCTGTTACCCAAACCGTACCGAAACTGACCAAGCCGCCCCAAATCGTGCGCCCGCGTACGCTCGGAGAAGAATAATCAACCGAAATTTTTACGTTGCCGATGCTTCCGTCCGTTTTCAAGCGCGGACTTTTCACCACCTTCGGTACAGGACAAACAGTGTCTGCTTTTGCGGGAGGTGTTGGTGTTGTTTGGGCATATCCGCTTACGGAGAGAAGCGCAAGCATGAGAGTTATTCCAACGTGTTTCATTGTTTGTGAAAAGTATATGAAAAAAAGCGGAGCGCGAAATGTATTTCGCCGTGTGGTGGCGCAGGCGGAATGAATTCTGCACTCCAAGTGAGAGGTTATTTTTTGCGCTCGTAATGGCAGCATTTAGCAAGATTGTCGTATGCGGTATCGTTGGCTTTGACGTTTTGCGTGTCGTAGCCGGCAGCAGCAACTTTTTCCTCAATTTTTTTCATGCTGACTTTGCTATCATCATAGCTGACGGAAAGAATCTTGGTGGTTTTGTCCCACGTTGCTGATTCAATGCCATCTACGCCTTTGAGTGATTTTTCAATCGTCTTTTTGCACATACCGCAGTTGCCCCAAACTTTGACGGCTTCTTTTTTTGTTGCGCCAAAGGCATTCGCGCTCACAAAGGCGATACCGACAAGAATAACGGCAACAATCCCAAGAATGGCGTTTGCGCTGAAGGTGCGTTTGGTTTCGGCTGTTTCACAACAGGGTTTCATAAAAGTTTCCTTTGAAGAGTGGAAAAGGTGGAGTGCGGAATTCATTCCGCTCTTGTTTCATGGCTGGCGGAATTACTATTCCGCACTCCGACTGAGTTATTTCTTCATGTCTTTCATGCCGGATTCATTCATTTTGTGGCAACACGTCATTGCATCAAAATCAAAGACCGCCGTATCAGCCTTGCCTTTGTAGGTAAAGCTCACCGTTGCTTTGAATTTTTCTGTTTTTCCTGCATCTATCCATGCGGTTGCTTCCATTGGATCAACGCGAAGCGGTGCGTCCGCGCTTGTTCCATCCGCAAACTGAATTTTGATATTGGCATCCCGAACTTGAGCATTCATGGTTTTACCCATCAAAAGGCTCATTGCAAGCGGATTTTCTTTACTATCGAACAGATAAAAACTGGCTTGTTTATAGCGGACAACCATTTCCAGCATATTGCCGTTGGTGGTTTTGACCAACATACCGCCGTGCGGCGTGTTGGTCATGCGGGGCTGTGCGAACACTGCGGCACTTGCAAAAGCGCAGAATAGTGCGGCAGTGAATAAGAAGCGTTTCATAATGTCTCCGAAGAATAATGAAAAATTGGAGTGCGGATTTATTCTGCTTTCGTTTTCATGGACGGCAGAATTAAAATTCCTCACTCTGTTGATGTGGTTAATGCGTTTCTAAAAAATTGCCTTGCGGACCAACGCCGTAAATATGCGTCAGTTCCGCGCCGTGATGCCCCGCAATGCCGACAGCCACAGCCGTTGCCATCGCTATAAGCAGCACGAGAACTTCCATCGGCACGGTGAACCGTGAGAAGCGAGGTTGTACAAGGAATTGAGAAAGGAGTTTGAGCAGAAAGGTGAATGCCGCACCGCGTATCGTCCAATCGGCATACAAATCGTGTTGGTTCAGCACAGCTTCCGCCGCATCGCTAATAACGTCCACGTGTGCATGAAACGTTGTTGAAGCCAGATACGCGGCAACAAATCCTAAAAGCGTCAGTGCCAGCGTTGCAAAACCAAGTTCTTTTCGCAGCACGAAAAAACTCACCAACTGAACAAGCGGAACGAGCATGAGAAGAACGATAGGGAAATGCACCACGAGTGGATGTAGCGTCGGAAAACCGCCCGTAATTGCTTCGCCCGCAACAGGTTTTGTTTCGTGGTCGGCATGATTGCTGTGGTCTCCGTCCGAATGGTCGGCACGGCTGGAAACGGTCGAAGAAGAAACGGAAGAAGTTGCCGCAGAAACAGTTGCTTCGGTCGAAGAAACCGCTTTTTTGTGGGGTTTATTGCCGTGTGCGAATGTTATGGATAGTACCAACGGGAATACAATCACCGTAACAACAAGCCACCAAGCCACGAGCGGGGTTGAACGAGAGAGCATGATAATGCCTCCAATGTGGAATAAAAAAAATAGAGAACCAGAATAAGGGTAAAGCACAACGAACCGCACGGAAGGTATCGTAAATGATACTCCGTCGGTTAGGATAGAGGGTGGAGGCTTAAATCAGAAGGGAACGGAACAGGACAGGGATGTCCGAACTTCGGGCAGTGGGATGTGTATCGAAGGTAATGGTGCAAACCGTATGTTTTTCGCTAAGAGTGCTTGCAAAGGTTGAGGGCAATACTGCATGAAGCGTTGTTACAAGGACATTCGGCGCAAGGGTAAGCGTACTAAGCACACCGTCGGGGTGAAACTCGCTCACATGAACCTCATTATGGCAACAATCTTTTTCGCAACAATCGGCAGAATCGCTTTCATCGTGATTGCAGTCGCACTGCTTTGCTTTCCCAACCGCAACACTATCCATGTTCTCACCGCAAAAATGATACACAAGCGGCGGTCCGCTTGTGGCGACAAGCAGATGTGCAGTTAGCACAAAGGACAATATTTTGGAAAGGAATTTCATATTGTATCAAACGCAATATGCAAAAAAATGTTACGATGGCAAATAATTTCTTCCCGTGCTGAAGATTTGTCTCACGCTACGATTGTGCAATCCCTTTGCCCCGGCGTCATCAGGGGCGAGGGTTTCGTCCTCGCTGGGAAGCTCCGGCGAAACCCTCGCCCCCGTGTATCATTCGCTCCGCTCTGGCTCGCTACGCTTCGGTTTTCACTTTCCGCACGCGGGGAGCCGGAACGCAGCAAGCCGCGTCCGTCGCCCCGCGCTTGCGGCTTGTGCAATTCGGCATTCAATCGTATGCGCTCCGCGCCGTGAACACTGCTGCGAATGTTGCTGTCCATGTGTACTTCTGTCGGCTCGCCGAGCTTCCCCGCGTGGGCGCGTGTCCGCTCGGCGGTTGTGTTGGTCTCATGCGGGCGCTGCTGCGCCCATCCCTTTCGTCAATGCTCTTGTGTCCGCTTCCCAATGTCGGGGCTGTCAAACTATCCTGCCACGATACAACCATTCCACGAAGCGCCGATGTGCCTCGTCGGTGCGCAAACTACGGGTGCGGCTGCTCCGCTCCCTGCGCTGCGCTCTCCTCGGCAGTGAACCGATTCCTCAGAACTTTGCCAACACCAGCGCGAGTGCTTCCTTCAACTCCTGATACTTTTGATTAACGACCTCCGGTGTGTCCAATGCCCGTGCGCGGATGAGCTGCGAGATGCCCAAATCGGCAGCTTCCGATTCCTTCAGCAAGCGTGCGTATTCTTCTTCCGTCAGACGAACCGTTACTGTCCGAACTGATCCATCTTCGGAACGAGGTTTGCGACCTAATTTTGCCATACGAAATTTCCTTCTGTGTGCGACGTAAAACAGGGTTATTTTTGATTACATAATCGGCAAATATACAACACAAATTATCGCAAAGCAAATCATCGGCATTCGTATTCTTTTTTGCCCTGTCCGGGCGGGTTGAGCGCTAACGCTCAGGCTCGCCCTCCGCAGAAACAAGTTAGCCCGCCGCCGAAAAACAACGCAAGGGTAATACAGAGCGTCGCAAAGCCTCCGCCCTTGCATAGTTTTCGGTCGTCGTGCCCTGCTCTTGTTGTGCGTCGGGCGGCTCGGCATTCATTGTGTCGGCGGCGACGCTGCCTTTTCGATGTGGCAAGGATTTGTTTTTTGGCTGCTTGCTATCGCCTGTTGCCTGTCGGCTGCATGGCATTTTTTGTTTGGTGTGTGGTGGTGGATGTGGAGTGCGTGTGTTTGTTTTTTCTCGTGTGGTGTACAAATTTTTTCTGTTTTTCTGTGCGTTTTTATTTTTCTTTTTGCGTTCTTTTTCTTTGCTCTTTTCGTGCCGTTTTTGTATATTTGTAGTGTTGAAAGATTCTTCATTCACTTCTTTTTGTAGGTGCTGTATGCTCTCTTCTTCTTTTCCTTTTGGCTCTCGTGTTCTTCGTGCGCCGTCGGTGTTTTCGCTTTCCGCTTGGTTGGTTGGGCGTGGCTGCTCGTCTGTTGTGTTTCGTTTGTCTGTGCGCTCGGTGTCGGGTTTTGTGGCGGAGTGTTCGTTCTCGTCGTTTGGTGCTGCGCGGGCGTTTTCGTTGCGGGCTGCGCGGTTTGTTGGCTTGTTTTGTGTGGTGCGTCGTGCGGGTTCGGTGTGGTCGGTTTCTGTTCCTGCGGTCTTGCCTTCGGGTGTTCCTGCGCCTGTGGGCGTTGCGCTTGCTCCGGCTGCGTGGTTGGGGCGTTTGTCGGCGGCTCGTCGTCGTGCCGTTTCTTCTCCTACTTTTTCTTGAGGGGTGCGTCGTGGTTGCTTCTTCTCTCGCTTCTGTTGTTGGTTCTGTGTTGCCCCCGTCTGTTGTCGCTCTTGTGGCGGGCGCGCGTTCTTTGGCGTTTTCGGGTTCGCGCTCGGTTGTGCCGCCCGTGCTTGCGCCTGTGTTGTCGTTGGTCTCGCCTCGTGCGTTTGTCGCGGTGGGTTGTGCTTCCGGCGTTGATGCTGCGGTGCGCTCCGGGCTTGAGGGTGCGTGTGTGTTCCGTGCTGCCTCGTTCTCCGCTTCCAGCCATCGTAACGATGGCGGGTGGTCGGCGCGTTTGGCGCTGCGTTCTGCGGCAGTGGTGCGGGCTGGTTCTGGTCGGTCTCCGTCGCTTGTGGTGGTGTTCCCGTCGTCGGTGTGTCCTCGTGGGCTTGCTCCGTCGCCCGTTGTGTCGGCGTGTTTCGCTGGGTTTGGTTCTGGTTCGTGGGCTTCGGCGGCGTTTGCTGCGGGCTTGGGTGTGCCGTTGTTGGTCTTTGCGCCGCTTGGTGTTCCTGCGTGGGGTTTTGCTGCGCTTGGTGCGGGTTGGTTTGTGTTGTCCCCTTCGCCGTCGCTGTTTTAGCGGCGGTTTTTTGGAAAGCCGCTTGGGGAACTACCCTCGCTCCTGCCTCGCTCGTTTCGTCCCCGCGTGGCGCAAGAGCGCAGCCCCTCGCCGCGCCGTGCGCTTGCCGCTCGGTAGTGGCACATTTTGAACTTGCTCACGCCCTTTCGTTCTTTGACAATTCATCTGCTTCTCTTGTATAAGCGTTTACGTTGCACAGCCCCAACGGTGCGAGAGAAGTACAAATCATTTTTCCCATTTTATTCCGAAAGGAAAATGCTATGAATCCAATTCCTAAATCTGATGCGCGCCGCAAAACGGCGAAAGTCGCCGAATTGTTGCCCTTGCGCTCTATTCCGCTCAATAAGTCCGCTCTTGCGGAACTTGCCAGTAATCATGCGGGTTTTATCCGTACCGATAGCGATAAGTTTGCGCTTCTGGTTGCCATCAAAGCGGGCGAAGAGTATTTGAAAATCCTCAAAGCCGCGATTATGACGCGAGCGCTTGTGTACGCCGAAGCACAACGCGCAAACGGCATCCATGCCACCGAAACAGGCGTAAAGTTTTCTTTGCGTTTGGAAAACACATGGGATTTTTCCCGCGATGCAAAACACCGTCAGCTTGTGGCGCAAGTCGAAAGCGCAAAGTCATCACTCAAAGCACGAGAAGAGTTTTTGAAAAAACTCGCGCTGCCCGTTACCGAAGAAGGCGTGGAAGTGTTTCCGCCTGTTATTTCCGAAAGTAAATCCTCGCTGGCAATCACATTGCCCGCATAAAACAGGGGGCTTGTAAGTGTTCTAGCACTCACAAGCCCGATTTTTACTCACTTATTAACTGCAAGGTGTCAAAATGAGTTACACCAAAAATATCCTTCTTGACAAAGCTATGCAAGAAGAACCACATGGATTCGGCTTTTTGCCGGAGATTCCGACT
>JANYDO010000196.1 GCA_025363605.1 Candidatus Kapaibacterium sp. | reverse complement strand
CAGCGTTTGGGCATTGCCATCGCGCTTTTGGGAAATCCGAAATTGATAATTGTGGATGAACCCACCGCCGGACTTGACCCGACCGAGCGCAACCGGTTTTTGAATTTGCTGGGTGAGATTGGCGAAAATATTGTCGTGATTCTCTCCACACACATCGTGGAAGACGTACGCGAACTCTGCCGGAACTTTGCCGTCATTGCGCATGGCAACGTCGTCTTTACCGGTACGCCGGAGGAAGCAATTTCGGCACTGCATGGCAAAATTTGGAAAAAGACGGTGGAGAAATCGGAGCTGGCAGAGTATCAAAAAAATTATCGCCTCATCGCCACGCGGCTTATTGCCGGAAAACCCGTCATTCGGATTTTCTCGGAGACTGTGCCCGAACATGGTTTTGAGCAGACCGAAGCAGACTTGGAAGATGTCTATTTCTACCACGTCGGCGCAAGCGCCGCAGACGAGAAAGAGGTAGCACCATGAACCAGTTTGTGAATGTCTTTCTCTTCGAGCTTCGGTACTGGCTTCGCCGCCCGACGACGTACATCTATTTTGCCACGATGTTCGCGCTTGCCTTTTTGTTCATCACCACCGATGCCGTTACTATCGGCGGTGGCGTGGGCAAGGTACTGAAGAATGCCCCGTTCGTTATCGCACGAACGACCGTGATTCTCACCTTCATTGGCGCAATTATCACCACAGCGATTGCCGGTACGTCCATTCTACGCGACTTTCAGGTAAAAGCACACGAACTCTTTTTCACAACGCCGCTCACGAAAGTTTCATATTTGGGCGGTCGCTTTTTGGGTGTGTTGGTCGTGATGGTCTTTGCCTATACGGGTTTGCTCTTGGGAACGCTTGTCGGAACGTGGATGCCATGGCTGGATGCGGAGAAGATTGCTCCCTTCAGTTTTGCAAGTTATTGGAATCCACTGGTGATCTTTCTTATTCCGAATATCGTTTTTATGAGCGCCCTCTTTTTCACCGTCGGCACGCTCACGCGGAATTTGCTGGTGGTCTATGTGCAAGGAATCGTTCTGCTCGTGGGGTATTCCATCGCAGGCAGTTTGCTATCGGATATTGACAATAAAACGATAAGCTCCCTCCTAGACCCCTTCGGTGTTCGTGCCTTCGGCTTGGCAACGGAATATTGGACGGTCGCAGAGAAAAATTCACTCGTTGTGTCCTTCGAGGGCTATGTGATGTGGAACAGGCTTTTATGGTTGGGCGTTGGACTCGGACTTTTTGCCGTGTGCTATCTTCTCTTCCGATTTGATGCGCAAGGCTTTACCCTGCGCAAGAAAAAAGCACAAAAGGAAGACGTGGTGGCGCAAACCGGTCGCTTGGCATTGCCCGAGGTAACGCTGGAAACCGGACTCAAAGCGCAATGGCAACAGTGGTTCAGCATGACGCGCTTCTATTTCGGTTCGCTCGTCCGCGAAATTCCTTTTTTGGCGCTTGCGGGTATCGGCGTGATTATGACCATTATGAATGCCGTCAATGCTGACCGTTCCTTCGGTACGTCGGTCTATCCCGTCACTCACGTGATGCTCGATACTTTGAATGGTGCCGTGATTTTTGCTATTATCATTATCACCTTTTATGCCGGCGAACTCGTCTGGAAAGAGCGCGGTTTGAAGCTCGACCAAGCGACCGATGCTCTTCCCGTACCGTCGTGGACGATGCTGACAGGCAAAATCACGGCACTTCTGCTGGCGTTGGTCGTACTCTATCTTGTGCTAACGCTTGCGCTCGTGACGGTGCAGCTCTTTAAGGGATACACAAACATCGAATTTGGTTTGTATCTGCGCACTCTCGTCGCCATTACTCTGCCCACGCTATTGCAGTTTGTCTTGCTGGGATTTTTCGTGCACACGTTGGTCAATAATAAATTTATTGGTCACTTAGTCATGGTGTGCGTATTTCTGGCTACGATTGTGCTGAACGCGCTGCACGTGGAACACAATCTATTGGAATTCGGCGGCGGACCGAACGTAACATACTCTGATATGAACGGCTACGGACATTTTGTGCGCCCGCTTGTGTGGTTCACGTCATACTGGATTGCCTTCGCCGTCTTCTTGGCAGTGCTGGCACAGATGCTTTGGGTGCGAGGCACCGAAACGTCGTGGCGGCAGCGCCTTGCGAATGCTCGGGCGACGGCAAGCACACCGACGCTGACCTTTGGCGCACTGGCGTTGCTCGTGGCAGTGGGTACAGGAAGTTTTATTTTCTACAACACCAATGTTTTGAACACCTACCGCAACAGCAAGCAAGGCGAGCAGGAGCAAGCGGACTACGAAAAAACATATCGCCGTCTGAAAGATACCCCGCAGCCGAGAATTTTGGGTGTAAAAGTGAACGTAGATATTTTCCCCGAAGAACGTGCTGTCAAATTCGGCGGCTCGTACACCATCACGAATAAAAATACCGTTCCGGTAGATTCCGTCATTGTTAATCTTCCCGGCAATGTTGAAATTGAAGAAATCACGTTCAATCGTGCTGCAAAACAGGTGCTGACCGACAAAGACAAAGGTATGTTTATTTATCGCCTTGATGTTCCGCTTCAACCGCGCGACACAGCGCTCTTGACCTTCAAATTGCGCTATGCTGCCAAAGGTTTTTCCAATTCCGGTACGAACTTGCAAGACGTAACCTTCAACGGCACATTCATCAACAATCAGTATTTACCGCACTTCGGGTATGACGAAGGTGGCGAAATCGGCGACGACGACAAGCGCAAAGAAAACGGACTCCCGCCCAAAGAGCGCATGGCTGCTCTCGACGACCCCAAAGCCCGTATGAACACCTACATCGCAAATGATGCCGACTGGGTGGATTTTGAAACCGTCGTCAGCACCGTACCCGACCAAATTGCGATTGCACCCGGCTATCTGCAACGCGAATGGACGGAAACCGTCAACGGAAAACCGCGCCGCTATTTCCATTACAAAATGGACAGCAAAATTTTGAATTTTTATTCGTGGCTCTCGGCTCGCTACGAGGTCAAGCGCGATGCGTGGAAGGGAGCGGACGGCAAAGAAGTGAAGATTGAAATTTATTACCACAAAGGACACGAGTACAATCTTGAGCGCATGGTGCAGGGCGTGAAAAAATCGTTGGATTATTTTACGGTGAACTTTTCACCCTATCAGCACCGCCAGATGCGGATTCTGGAGTTTCCGCGCTATGCGTCCTTTGCTCAGTCGTTTCCGAACACGGTTCCCTATTCTGAAGCCATCGGTTTCATTGCCCGCGTGAAGGACGACGACGACCTTGATTATCCGTTCTACATCACGGCGCACGAAGTCGGGCATCAGTGGTGGGCGCATCAGGTGATAGGCGGCAACGTGCAAGGCGCGACGCTTATGTCGGAATCGCTTGCGGAGTATTCGGCGCTTATGGTGATGGAAAAGGAA
>JANYDO010000189.1 GCA_025363605.1 Candidatus Kapaibacterium sp. | reverse complement strand
CGTTGATTTGGCGAGCGCGTAAGCCCATTGCCGTAATCGCCTCATAAATACTACCTCGGTCGGACGAATCAAGACGAATTGCCACCGGATTGACAATGTAATCTTTCATTGTCGAATCTTTTTTGGAATGCGAGTCTCTGGATGCCATGCGGAAATCCTGCAGCGATAGTGAAAAGTTATTTTTGACGAACTACGAAGATACGATTTATTTAGAACTTACGCAAGAATGTCTGCAAGAGATAATAAGATAAAATTTCACCCGCAGAAAACCTTGCACTTCGGGCAGATAAAGCAAAAGTGCGGCACTCGCCGTTGGTTAGTTGCCAAGAAGTGCGTACATTTGTGGCTAATATTTTTCTTCACTAACCGCACGTTCATGGACGCACTTACATCACTCGTGGATATTTTTTTACACCTTGACAAACATCTTGGCGAGTTTATCAGCGCTTACGGAACAACGACGTATGCAATTCTCTTCACGATTATTTTTGCTGAAACCGGTTTAGTGATCGCGCCGTTTTTGCCGGGAGACTCCTTACTTTTTGCGGCTGGTTCCTTGGCTGCTGCCACTGGCGTTATGGATCCGGCAATGCTGGTCGCTCTGCTTTCCATTGCCGCGATTTTGGGTGATACAGCCAACTATTCTATCGGTAAAGTGTTTGGTCTCAAAGTCCTACAAAAATTCCCCTTTATCAAGCAAGAACATATCACCTATACCGAGCGGTTTTATGAAAAACACGGTGGCAAGACCATTATTCTCGCACGGTTTTTGCCCATCGTCCGCACGTTTGCGCCATTTGTGGCGGGCATTGGGACAATGAATTACAGTCGTTTCATTCTTTACAATGTGGCGGGTGGTATTGCGTGGGTGGCATCATTTATCTACTTGGGGTTTTTCTTCGGCAATATTCCCGTGGTCAAACGTAATTTTTCATTGGTTATTGTTGGCATTATCGTCGTCTCTGTGTTGCCGGGCGTGATAGAGTTTGTGCGGCATAAACTCAAAAAAACGACAAATTCATAAGCCTTGAACTCTCTTACTCTGAATATCCAATGTTCGATTTACCCGTTCTCAATTCTTCCGCCTCGGAATCCGGTCTCTATCCGGTTTCTGATGTCGCCAACCACGTCAACGCTGCTCGCAAACTCTATGTGGAAACCTACGGCTGCCTGATGAACACCAATGATTCTGAAATCGTGAAAGGAATCATGCACACGAGCGGCTATGCGATGACGGATAAGCCCGACGACGCAGATGTGATTTTGCTCAATACCTGTGCCATACGCGATAATGCCGAGAAGAAAATTCACGAGCGTCTGAAGCACCTGAAATTCTATAAGCGCCGTCGTGGGGATTTGGTCGTTGGTATTCTAGGTTGCATGGCTGAACGTATGCGCGAGGAATTAGTCGTGCAAAAAAATATCGTGGATTTGGTGATCGGACCCGATGAATACCGCGCTCTTCCTGACCTTGTGGAAAAAGCATTTGGCGGCGAAAAAGGAATTGCCGTGAAGCTCAGCCGCGTGGAGACCTACGACGATATTGAACCACTCCGCACTGAAGGCATCAGCGCTTGGATTTCGATTATGCGCGGGTGCGATAAATTCTGCACGTTTTGTGTCGTGCCTTTCACTCGCGGGCGCGAACGCTCGCGGGCAGCGCACTTGATTGTGGACGAAACGAAACGCTTGTGGGATGCGGGTTTCAGGGAAATCACGCTCTTGGGGCAAAATGTCAATAGTTACGAGGACGAAGCCGCCCGCACAGACTTTGCCGACCTACTCCGCGCCACAGCCCGTGCCGTGCCGGAGATGCGGATTCGCTACACTACATCGCACCCCTACGATATGAGCGACAAACTCATCGAAACGATGGCAGAGTTTGACAACATTTGCAAATATATCCATTTGCCTGTGCAGTCCGGCTCAGACCGTGTGCTGGAAGCAATGAACCGCAATTATACGGTGGAGCATTACAAAGAGCGCCTGCACAAAATCAAAGAACTCATGCCCGGCTGCGCACTTACGACTGATATTATTGTCGGCTTCCCAACCGAGACCGAAGAAGAACATCAAATGACGCTTGAACTCATGCGCGAGATTCGTTACGACGGGGCGTTCATGTTCAAATACTCGCCCAGAGAGCGTACAAAAGCATGGAAAATGGAAGACGATGTATCGGAAGACGTGAAAACACGCCGTTTGAATGAAATCATTGAGCAGCAACAACGTATTGCGACCGAAATCAATCAAACACTTGTCGGCACGGTGGAAAAGGTCTTAGTGGAAGGCGAGGGCAGACGCGACGCGACAAAATGGAAGGGACGCACCGATACGAACAAATTTGTGATGTTTCCGCACCTGACCGATGAAGCAAACGGTCAGACTGCCGGATATGTAGTAGGCGATATGGTGAATGTCCGCATCACGAAAGCTACTTCGATGACCCTTGTAGGCGAAGTAGTGGCGTAGAATTAGGTGAAAATCTCTTGTTGTAAAGCTCCTTTGTGTCATCTCATTATTTTCCAGAACTATGAAGCGCTGTATTCTTGTTATCATATCTGTACTGGCTCACATCAGCACACACGTTGAAGTGAGCTATTGCCAAAATAAACCGATAGTTTCTCTCACCATTTCAAAATTTGGTGAAAGAGCGAGCGCCACAGGCAATACACTCCAACTGCGGGAATCAGGTATGGGGCATATATGGAGTTACACCTATATTAGCGGCAATACAGTAGGCTGGGGCGAGGTGACGCTCAAGATTACTCCCAGTGACTCAGCTTCAAAAACAAAAGTCTTTTCAAGTTGGACATATTTGGATTCTGCACGTATTGTTATTCCACTGAGCACGACCTCAACTTTTCCGCTTCGCAATTTTTATGGATTAAATTTCCGAGAATGTGCGGGTCAGCGATATGCACCTATGCCGATAACTACCCCAGCTTTTGTAGAACTTTATTCTCCCTCAGTTCCTATGAACAACGTGTCAGTTGATTTAGATCCTGACTTACGTACTAATTTATTGATGCCATCGTCGAAAATTCCCGCCCTATACATCTCTAATCCAACGATTGCTACGATTGAGGTAGCCAATGAAGCAACAATTACTTTCAACCCGCGATACCCCGACCTCGTGTACCCGTATCAGTCGCGGTTGCAGGGCATACGGACTCTCATAATACGACTTTTGCCGAGCGCAGCCTATGACATCTCTCCTACGCAGTCCACAGTAGTCGTAACACTGAATGATCTACGAAACGTAGCGCCGGAAATCAATCGACCCGTTGCTCCTCTAACTCTTCAACCCGGACAGCGAATTGTCCATGAATTAGAGCCGATGTTTTGTTTTAC
>JANYDO010000516.1 GCA_025363605.1 Candidatus Kapaibacterium sp. | reverse complement strand
CTTTTTTGAGAACGAGTTTTTTCATAGAATAGAATAATTTCCTGGGTTTTCGTTTGCCTGATGCCCCAAACAGCCAGTAGATGTGTGCATTCGGAAGGTGTTACCACAATGGCAAACGAATTCAAACGGTTGTAAAATAATCAAAGACGAGGGATTTTTAAGCATCATCGTTGAAAACATTGTGTGAGTCTCATTGTATAGGTCTCAATTGCATATAATAAATGGTTTTTGCGTAGTTGTTGTATGAATTGTATTTTGCGGCACATTTTCCTGCATATTTGCGCTTGCATCGTACACTAGTACAATGGTGAATGCCAGACTACCAAGCGTATCTGGGAGGCAAGATGATATCATGCCCTGCAGCGAACATAATCACTACTACGGTTCCTCACGTTTTTTCTACGACGTATGCTGCATCGTTCCAACTTTCGGATCGCTTTGCAAAAAGCTACCTTTTGTGCTGTCACGTTATTGTTCCTTGTGGGTAATGTGGCGGTTTCATCTGCTCAAGACGCAGAAAACCTGACCATGCAAGAGCTAGACAATTTGTCCTTCGACCAATTGCTCGACCTTGACCTCTTGCAAGTTGCTTCGCGTAAGCCGCTTTCCAAAAAAGAAATCCCGGGAACCGTTACGCTCATCAAGCGAGACGAAATCGTGCGTTCCGGTGCACGCGACCTTATTGATGCACTGCGTTTAGTGCCGGGCTTTGAGTTCGGACAAGATGTGAATGGCGCTGTTGGTATGGGAACGCGCGGTCTGTGGGGATTTGAGGGAAAAATTCTCTTTCTTGTGGACGGCTTGCAAATGAATGAGATTCTCTATGCAAATACTCCGCTTGGTAATAATTTCCCGCTTGATATTATCGAACGCATTGAGATTATTCGCGGACCCGGTTCTTCGTTCTATGGCGGCTATGCAGAACTTGCTGTGGTCAATATCATCACCCGCAAAGGCGATGATATGCGGGCTATCATGGCAAGTGGCTACTTTGGTCAGATGCAAGGCGGTTTCGGTAGAGCAAATGGAACGCTTGCTTTCGGCAAAAAATTCGGAGAAGTTTCTGTCAGCGCCTCTGCCTTTATAGGACAGGCAAATCGGAGTGACAGAACGCTGCTCGCCGCAGATAGTTCGCGGCTCCCGATGCTCGGCAATCAAACGCTTCAGCCGCTCAATTTCAATCTTGGTGTGCAGTGGCAAGGGCTGAAGGCACGAGCATTCTATGACCGTTATTATTCAAAAACATGGGTTGCTTACGGCACGACTGTGACGGATAAACCTATTGCAAATAATTTTACCGCTCTGGGCGCAGACCTTCAATACGACATCAAACTCACGGAAAAGCTCACGCTCACGCCGCGCATTAGCTATCTCCAGCAAACTCCGTGGCAGACTAACGACCCTTCCACTCTTGATACCAATAGCAGCGCATACGGTTTGTTTTTTGACAAAACTGCTACACGCACACTTGGTAGCCTGACGCTTGCAGGCGATATTCTGCCCAATCTTTTTGCAACCGTAGGCGTGGAAGCCTTTTTCGATAATGCTGTTGCAAGCGACCGCTCATCGCTTTCAGCGCTTTTTAATCGCAAATTTGATGCTAACGGCAATATCGTGAGCGCAAGCAATACCGTGAGCTATAACAATATCGGCGGCTATGTGCAGGGCTTGTGGACAAACGACATAGTCAACGTCAATGCAGGTATTCGCGTTGACAAATACAGCGCAGTACCGATTGCTGCCGTGCCGTGGGTCGGATTCACCAAAGTGATTGGCGATTTTAATGCGAAACTGCTGTTTGGGCAGAACTTCCGCGCTCCCACGATTGAGAACATTCGTATCAATGCAGGCGTTCGACCTGAGATTACGACCGCTCTTGAGCTTCAACTTGGCTACCAAATTAGCTATAATATGCTGCTCTCAGCCAATCTTTTCACGGTTTCGATTACCAACCCGATAGTATTTACCACCATCAATGAGCAGGAAAGCTATTTTAACTATCCCCGCACGGGCTCCAACGGTTTTGAGTTGGAGTATTCCGTTAAAGATTTTTGGGGCTTTCTGAACCTTAATTACTCGTTCTACGTGGCGAATGACAACCAAGTACCGGAATATACTGTTACTGGTATGAACAATGTGCTTCTGGGGTTTGCGCAGCACAAAATCACGCTTAATTCCAGTTTTCGCCTCTTCGACGATAATATTTCCATTAGTCCTTCGGCAACCTTTCTTAGTGAACGTTTTGGCTATGCGGGTACCGATGCGAGTGGGAATGCGACGTTTCAGCGTTTTGCGCCCGTAGTGCTTGTAAACGCTTTCTTGCAGTGGCGCAATATTGCTTCGATACAGGGTTTGGATGTCGGAGTTGGCGCGTATGATATTTTAGGGGCAAACTACACCTTTGTCCAGCCCTATACGGCAGGAAATCAGCCACTACCGGGACCATCGCGGGAATTTGTGTTTCGCGCTTCCTATACCCTCGCTTGGAATTAAGACACTTTGAAAGGAAATATCATGCTTTTTCATTATACGTACAGGGAAAATGGTATTTGGAACACAGACAAGAATGTCTGTGCTACCAAAGCCAGTTTTTATACCGCAGCACAGCCTGATGATGAGCGCTCTAAGCCGAGAAAGTCAAAGACAGCGCTATTTTTCGTGCTGTTGTTCTTTTTTATCTGCGCTGCGGGATGCTTCACGTCGCTACAAGCACAGGATATGCCGATTTCTGTGCGTGTTCACGTGGCATTGCTCAAAAAAGTTTTTTCGTTCAATCGCAATCTTCAAAGTAAGCCTTCGCCGAAAGTTACCATCGTTTTCACCGACGCATCAGCGGGAGTGAAGGACGATGCTATGAAGGCATTCACGGAAATCGGTATTCCCGCAATGGCGCTCAAGCTCGAACAGGCTCTAAAAGCACTTGGCGAGACGGATGTAGTCTATGTTGCTCCCGGAGCTGCCGCCATCCAAAAGGTCTGCGACGAGCGCGGAATCTTGACGATTACCGGCATTCCTTCGCTGGTAGAAACGGGAAAAGTCGCAGTGGGAATCGGTGCTGAGGGCGGCAAGCCCAAAGTCTATGTGAATGTATCGGTTGCGCGTGTACAGAAACAAGAACTTTCGTCAGAGTTACTGCGCGTTTCAAGGGTTTTTCAATAATCTTGGTGCTGAATGGAAAGATTTCTCTTTCTCCACTCCAGCCCTCATCATTTTTGCCGTATGTTTACCACCTTTAGCATTACCCGAAAATTTGTCAGCCTTGTTGTGGTGCTGCTTCTGGCGGTATCTGTGTTTATTGCTATCTTTGTGCCGGCGCGTCAGGAACAGCAAATGCTGGCATCAATGAGCGAAAAAGCACAAATCGTAGCGACTGTCATAGCCTCCAACATCGCACCGGCACTGGTCTTTGAGGATGCAACGACTATTAAAGCAAGTTTGGAAACACTCAAAAGCCTACCGGATGCGCGATTTGGCATGGTGTTCAATGTGCAGAAAAGCTCTGTGGTTGATTACGGCACACAATCAGCAGCGCAGTACAAAGCGCAGATTGACGCAGAATTGGGGAAGACATCGCCACACGTGCTTGAACTTCCCGGAATGCTCATCGCCATTGTGCCGATTGCCTCCAATGGCGCGTCACAAGGGACATTTGTCGTGGGATTCAGTACCGAAACAATGGAAATGAATATTCGTCAAAGTCGCTGGGTGGTCATCGGCATTGGGGCGGCAATTTTGCTTGTCGGTGGGGCGATTTTCGGATTCCTGACCTTGCAGATTGTCAAGCCTCTTCGTGCATTAGCACGTGCGGCACGCGAGGTGGCTGCGGGCAATATCAATGTCGAGGTGCAGGCTTCCACGACCGATGAAATAGGCGTTCTGGCAAGTGCATTCAACATTATGATTACCAACATTCGCTCTTCGATGGGCGAAATTCAACAAAATGCGGATGTCGCCAAACGCGCCGCACAAGAAGCGCACGAAGCCCGCAAAGCCTCAGAGGAGCAACAAGAGTACCTATCGGGGAACGTGCAGAATATCTTGCTGGTGATGCAAAATTTTGCGCAAGGCGACCTAACGGCGCATCTGGCGGTAAAAAATAACGACGCAATCGGCATGATCTCGCGCGGTTTCAACGAGGCAGTTGCGAACATTCGTCAACTTGTCGTGCAGGTCATCGAAGCCGTGCGCGAGACAGCAAATGCGAGTAGTCATATAGCAGAAGTCTCGCAAGCAATGGCGGAAGATATTCGCCATCAAGCGCGTCAGACGGGCGCAATTGCGAGCTTGATAGAGCGCATGGACACTATCACCGGACACAATGCCAACGAAGCCGCCCGTGCTGCCCGCGAGTCAGCCGAAGCCAGCACCGATGCGCAGAACGGCGGAGTGGTCGTTACCTCCACGATACAAGGTATTACCACCATTGCAAGCGTTGTGGCAAAATCCGCTTCTACGATAGAGGCGCTTGGCAAATCCAGCGAACAAATTGGCGAAATTGTGCAGGTGATTGAAGAAATTGCCGACCAGACAAACCTTCTTGCCCTTAATGCCGCCATTGAAGCAGCACGCGCCGGTGAGCAAGGACGCGGCTTTGCCGTCGTTGCCGATGAAGTCCGCAAGCTCGCCGAGCGCACACAAAAAGCCACAAAAGAAATCGGCACGACAATCCGCGTCATCCAGAGCGATACCAATGAAGCCGTTCGCGCCATGCACGAAGGCACGCGCGAAATGGACAAAGGCAAAACCTCCGCCGCCCAAGCAGCCGAAGCACTGGAGCGCATTATCAACCGTACCAGCAATGTGGCGGCAATCATCTCGGCAATGGCAGAATCCAGCAAAGAGCAGACCTCCACAAGCAGCAATATCGTCGAAAATGTTGAAAATATCAGTGCTGTTACCGAAGCCGCCACTTCCTCGACGAGCGAGATAGAGCGCACCGTGCAAGCACTTCAAGGCTTGACCGATAATTTGCTCAATCTTGTGACGCGCTTTCAGACTGATGCCGATTCTCCCTATCAAGGGGCGCTTTCCCACACATCTCGCCGCAACCGATTGCAAGCACCGAGATAAATCTTATTTTTTTTTCAACTACAAACCAGCAACTCTGCATGGACGCAATAGAATTTTGGACAGTCTGCTCGGCAAACGGCATCGTTCTCGACCGCCGCCAAATGGATAACATTAACCGTTTTCACGACGAATTAGTGACATGGAATGAACGAATCAACATGATTTCGCGGACGGATGTTGAGAATATTTATGAGCGCCACATTCTGCACTCGCTTTCGATATTGAAATATGCCACGATTGCCCCAAAAGCACGCTGCATGGACGTTGGGACGGGAGGAGGCTTTCCGGGTATACCGCTTAAAATCGCCTTGCCGGAGATTCGGATGCTGCTTGTAGATTCCATTGCCAAAAAATCGAAAACCGCCGGAATGTTTGGTCAGCACACGGGCTTACGGGACATTTCAGCAAAGACCATTCGCGCCGAAGCGCTTGCCGATAGCACGGAGTTTCGCGGCGTGTTTGATGTTATCACCGCCCGTGCCGTAGCGCCGCTTGTGCAACTCATCTCGTGGGTGCAGCCGCTTTTGAAGTCCGATGCCCAGATGCTCTTTCTAAAAGGGGGCGATTTGGAAGCCGAGATTGCAGAATCGGTCAAAAAATTTCCTTCGCTCACGGTCGAAGAACATTTGATTGACCTCACGGGCGCACCGTGGTTCAAAAAACAGCATAAAAAGTTGCTTGCCTGCCGCTTTAATGCGTAATTTTGAGTATAGCTGTTTCCTTTCCGACTACTCAGCTACGTTTTTACACGCTTTGCATTTTCGTTCTTCACCGACTGCATTTTTTTTTGCATATTTGCAATCGTGTCTTTCTGTTGACATGTCAACTGTTGTGTGATAGACATTTCTTTTCCAAACAACGATAATTATTTCTCTTTCATCATCTTAGCTTTACCACTACATATATGACTACGCTGCAATTTACCGAAACGCACGAGATGATTCGCCGCACCGCCCGCGAATTTGCTCAGGATGTTATCGCACCTTCTGCCGTTGAGCGCGACTTGACGGGAGAATTTCCGCATGAAATTATTCGCCAACTTGGTGAATTGGGCTTTATGGGCATGATGGTATCGGATGAGTGGGGTGGAAGCGGCTTGGACACTGTTAGCTACGCCATTGCGATGGAAGAAATTTGCAAGGTTGACGCAAGTGTCGGTGTGGTGATGTCGGTCAATAACTCGCTTGTTTGCTGGGCTTTGGAAAAGTATGGCACGGACGAGCAAAAAGAGCGCTTTTTGCGTCCTCTGGCAAGCGGTCAGAAAATTGGTGCGTTCTGCCTCAGCGAACCGGGTGCAGGCTCGGATGCGACACAGCAAGCCACCTTTGCCGTGCAGCAAAATGGTAGCTGGGTTATCAATGGCGCGAAAAACTGGATTACCAACGGCACAACCGCAAGCATTTATCTCGTTCTGGCGCAAACCGACCGCGAAAAACGCCACAAAGGAATCACCTGTTTCATCGTCGAAGAAGATGCTGCGGGTTTTGAAAGAGGCAAAAAAGAAGATAAAATGGGCATTCGCTCAAGCGATACCTGTTCGCTCAGCTTCACCAATGTCAAAGTTTCTCACGCGACCAATGTACTCGGCGAAGTTGGTCGGGGCTTCAATATCGCAATGGAGATTTTGAACGGCGGGCGCATCGGTATTGCGTCGCAAGCGCTAGGCATTGCGCAGGGCGCGTTTGAAGCGGCGGTGAAGTATTCCAAAGAGCGCAAAGCGTTCGATCGCCCCATTGCAGACTTGCAAGCAATTCAGTTCAAACTTGCCGAAATGTCCGTGAAAATCGAAGCGGCACGATTGCTTATTCTCAAAGCCGCAACGATGAAAGACAACCACGAAAATATCATCAAAGCTGCTGCCCACGCGAAACTTTTCGCCTCCAAAATTGCCGTAGAAGTGGCTCTGGAAGCCATTCAGGTGCATGGTGGCTACGGCTATGTGCGCGAATATCTCGTGGAGCGTTTCTTGCGGGATGCGAAAATTACCGAGATTTACGAGGGAACAAGCGAAGTGCAGCACATTGTCATTGCCCGCGAAGTGCTGAAAGAAGCATAAGCGCTTAAAAGCATAAGCGAGTTGAAAGCATAAATGGCGGCGCAAAAAATATCCGTTTGCTCAAACAAAACTCATTCTTATTTTCGTACAAAGCCGCATCGGTGCTGTACGCGGTAAGAGTGAGTTTTTTTATTTAGCACTTTCGTAAATTACCTCTGTCATACCGACACAGGTCGGTATCCATGACGCTTCCACGCTACCAATAGATTCCGACCTACGTCGGAATGACAGCAAAATTGCTTGCTTTGCGAAATCCCTATTATTCTCTTCTTGTTTTTTTTCTCTGATGATTTCTTCCATTCATACCGATATTGTGCGCTTCCCAAGTGGTACGCCTCACTGCGAAGTAAGTGCGGATGCGCGTTGCAGCCTAAAACGCAGCACTTCTGCGCCGATATTGATTATCCTGCACGGCTTCAAAGCATTTGCCCGATGGGGCTTTTTTCCGTACTTTGGAGAATACTTTGCTGATAAAGGCTTTCTGACGCTCACAGTAAATTTTTCGCTCAATGGCACACCACACCGCATAAACGCTGACAGCGAGGAATGTTCCGAGCCGGAGAACTTCGCCCGTAACACGATTTCGCAGGAAGTCCGTGATGCGAAAACGATGGTGAAGGCGGTCATAGGTAGAAAATTTGATGCGCAAGCACCTATCTTTGCCGAGCAACTCCGTAAACGCTGGAATGGAGACATCTTCGTGCTGGCACACTCGCGCGGCGGTGCAAGCGCGTGGGCGCTGGGCGAGAGGTTCGATGAAGTAAAGAAAATTGCGGCGCTCGGCACGATTGCACGGCTTGACCGCTTTACCGACCGAGCAAAACAGGAGTGGCGTAAAAACGGCTTTTTCGCTGTGCAAAATGCACGAACGGGGCAAGAACTCAGGATTGATGCAGGATATTTGGACGATATTCAAGCAAATGCCGCACATCTTGAGCCGCTGCAAACGATTACGCGCTTGAAACAAGCACTACTTCTTGTTCACGGCGACCAAGACTTGACCGTACCCATTGCTGAAGCCGAAACACTCTACGCCATAGCAAAAGAAGCCAAGTGCAACGTGCATTGGGAGACAATCCCTCAAACGGCGCATACTTTCGGCATTTCGCACCCCATGACCCCTGAACAAGCTGCGAAACCAGCTTTTGTCCAAACCCTTTCTCTTTTGGAGAAATTTTTTTATGAGTAATCGTCTTCTCAAAAGTCTGTTGCCTTTGTTCCTTGCTCTTGTCGTGGCGGGTTGCGAACTGATTGTGCTCAAAGACACCACCCCGCAAAAGCACGTCATTCCAAGCGACCAAAACAGCCCGCAGGGTGTGGTCTATGTGTTCAAGGCAGAAATTGACAGCGCGAATGTGCAAGGCGCAATGAAGGTGATGGCAAGCGACGACGAGCGTCCGCTTCTGGCAATCGAAAAATTGGATTTGCAGGACGAAATAGCGCGGCTGGGACGCATGATGACCAAAAAAGCACTGACCCGCATGCAGATAGATACACTTTCGCCTGTGCGCCAGCGTCTCAAGGCGGAGTTTGGCTATCTCAAAGAATTTACGTTCGTGACCGTCAGAATTGATAGCCTGTGGTATATTTCTAAAGTGGTAGAATAGCCTTCAAAGCGCTTCACTCTGCTATTTCCTCGTGTTCTTCGTTCTGCTCCCAGACAGTGCCGGAGTGCTTTTCCAAAAGCGTAATGGCTTCCAACGTGATAGCATCGCACACCGCATAGCCCGACGGCGACAACACAAGGCGTTCGGGCGTGTTCAGGAGCAAATTGTCCTTTGTAAATTCTGCAATGAGTGGTGCAAGAGCTGCATCAATATCAATTCCGAAATCTCGCATAAAATCTTGCTTCCGAATGCCACGTGCGCGTAGCTCCAAAAAAGCCCGCTCGAACATTCGCTCTTTTTCCGTAAGCAGTTCGCTGTTTGTGACGGGAAGCTCGCCTCCGCGCACCGCATCCATGTAACGCTTCAAACTTCGTGCATTCCAGTACCGCATAAAAACTTGTTCTCCTGCGCTGTCGCTAGAAATGTAGCCGTGTGCTGAGGGTCCCAAACTCACGTATTCATCGCCTTGCCAGTAAATGCAATTATGACGACACACTTTCCCATCTTTTGCAAAGTTCGAGACTTCGTACTGCTCATAGCCGTGCTGCGCCAGAAAATCAATGCCCCAAGCGTACATTTCTGCGTCGCGCTCCTCGTCCTGACGGCGGACTTCGCCGCGTTGGAGCATCGCATTGAGCGGCGTTCCCGGCTCAAAGATGAGGCTGTATGCGGAAATATGATCAGTTTCGAGGCTCACTGCCGTTTCGAGATTGCGCTTCCAATTTGCGAAGGATTGGTTGGGCAAGGCAAACATCAGATCGAGATTCACATTCTCAAACCCCGCTTCACGACTGAGGCGAATGGCATCTATCGCTTCGTGCTTAGAGTGAATACGGCTCAGAAACTGCAAATCTTCTTCAAAAAACGACTGTACGCCATAGCTAAGGCGGTTGATGCCCAAAGCGCGGTAAGCGTGCAAGGAAGCGGACGTAATCGTTCCCGGATTGCACTCCATTGTCCATTCTGCACCGTGGGCGAAGGTAAAATGTTTATGCAGGCGCGTCAGGATGCGGTCTAGCTGCTCCGGCGAAAGCAGCGACGGCGTACCGCCGCCAAAAAAGAGTGTATCGAAATGCCGTTTGGAAGCGGGCAAGAGCGCGGCGCGAAGGTCAATTTCCGCAAGAAGCGTTTCGACAAATTCTCCGATGAGATTGGTCGTTTCGAGCGAGTAAAAATCACAATAAATGCACTTTTTTTCGCAAAAGGGGATGTGGAGGTATAAGCCTAGGGGCATGGGTTGGAGTGGATGTGAGAATAGTGGGTGTCGTACTGTTGGCATCTACCTAGAGTTCGGCTTAGTCTAGCTGAGTATATAGGCTTTTGCCGATTGCCTGTGCGTATTTTCTTAGCGTCGAAAGCCGGACATTCTCGGCATGGCTTTCTAAGCGCGAGATTGCAGATTTGGTTGTTTGTAATTCTTTCGCAACGATTTCTTGTGTCAGTCCCGCCGCTTCTCGTGCTTGACGAAGCATGACACCGATTTTGAATTGTTCGTAACCATCATCAAACCCCTCTGCAAATTCTGCGTCGCGGGCTTTCCGTTCGGCTATGTACCGTTCTACATCATCCATTGTTTTGCCTTGATAAGTTGCTGCATTTTTGTTTGGGGTGGCTATAACAGAGGGCATTCACGAGAAGGATGGTATCCAGTGTACTAAAATTTCACCAATTTTTTTACAATTCTCTTTTCTCTTGAAGAAATCTCAACAAAGTATATTCCTTGAGCAAAATTCGATAAATCAACCGCATAGGGGCGTGCAGAATCCTTAACTATATCTTCAAATAAGACGTGTCCTTGAATTGTAGTAATTTTTATTTGGACATTTAACTGAGCATCTACATTGACATTAATTAAATCATTTGTTGGGTTCGGAAAGATGCTAATACCCATGCTCTCATTAACTTGTACACTTGTCGTTGTAGTAACATTAAAAGCTGCTGGTGTGGCAGTATAATAGACGTTGCGATAGGTAATGACACTACCGATTATCTCGTTAGAAGAAAAATACACAGATGCTCTATAAGTTGGAACCCATAAATTACCTCCAGATACTCTGAATGTTAATATTCCTTTTGTTCGTCCTGGTTTCAGTATTGAAGTTGATAAATCAGCATGAACAAGTGGAAGGAATACCTCCTGCTCATTATTCGGAAATCTGATAATTGGCGGCGGAAGAGTGTAAACAAGCCTACCATAGAGAATTACGCCTGAAGTTGCAGTAGTTGGGATGCCATCAACATCAAACACAATATTAAAAAGCTGCTTTGTTGCTGTTGTCGTAGTGGGAGTTATACGGTTTATTACAAATGAATTGTCGGGAATTTCGATGTCATAACCTGGTTGAATCATCGCACATTCTTTCAATGACAAACCAGATTGCTCAATCCAGTCATATAACTCAGGTACATCCATATTATAGATGTACTCATACTGGTATTGAGTGTTAATTATGTTAGCAAGTTCACGTCCGGCATCTTGCTCAATCAAATATCCAACCGCGCATATTCCCTCAAATTTATCAATAAAGCAAGGACGACGCTCATGAGGATAACCTAAGTTTACGGGAAAACGACCTATGATCCAATATTCATGTAGTCTATCAAGTAGATAACTTCTCTTCTGGCGCTGAGTTTCGGTCAGATGTTGAGTAGTTGCCTTCCTCAATAATTGTTCAACATATTGCAAATGAGTACGAATTCGCAGTTGTTCATTCACTTGGTCGGTAGGTTTATATCCAAATTTTTGAATGAAACTAATGTCACCGATAATGGTATTTATTGGCTGTTGTAAG
>JANYDO010000121.1 GCA_025363605.1 Candidatus Kapaibacterium sp. | reverse complement strand
CAATAAATAAAATAAAACGATTTGGTCTTGCTTCTCTTCACTTACCGAGCGGCAAACTCACTGATTGGGTGCCATATACCAACGGAGGTGCTCGATGTCTCAGTTTTGTCAACAAACGGTTGTTTGTTGGGGGCGGTTTTTCTCTTTGTGGCATTCCCTATATTCAACGCGAAGGTCTGGCTGCGCTTGACTGCAAAACAGGCGAGATATTACCGTGGAATCCGACAGAAGGAGACAAATCTTCTGTCTCAGTGGATGCCCTCCATTTGACACCAACCCGTCTCTATGTTGGTGGAAAATTTTCTGTTATGAGTGGTCGCTCACGTGAATCTCTTGCTGCATTTGACGTTGCCGATGGAAAAATAGTAGAATCCTTTGCTTCGCCATTCAGAAACGGTACACAGATATTGTCATTCGCTTTAGACAGTAACAGGTTATTTGTTGGTGGAGCAGGTTTTATTTATCAACTTGATGCTGCCACAGGGGTACTCATTTATGTCCGTGATACATCAATTTTTACTCAAACGCCACGGTATCTGTGGGCAATTGAATCCGGAATCGGATATTATCGTGCTCTTGCAGTTAAGGATCGAATATTATATGTAGGCGGTGCGTTTTCCGGTATACGGACACCCAAATATCCTCAGAATTTTAGTGAACCTCGCTTTTGTCTTGCAGCCATTCAGATTGATAGCTTAACAGTTAGTAATTGGAGCGCAAATCTCTTCAATCTATCACCGCCTTCATGTGGAGAAGGGTTAATTGAGGAGAATTGTTATCCTTCTTTTGTAAGAAAAATTAGTTTTCAGTCTAATAGTGTATTAATTTCAGGTCTTCTTGATCTTCGCCCATCTAGATATACAGGAGTCGCCGCGCTTGATATTATCACAGGCAAACTGCAAACCGCACTGCCATTTATTGATACAATAGTGACCACCAGACGAAATGAGCAAAACTTTCAAGATACTCTCTATGCCCGCGGTAATACCTTTGCGATAGACAATACCGTTCTGTATTCCTCTAATTATGATCGTCCCATAGCCTTTGATATGCAGGACGGTACAAAAAAGATATGGCAAGCAGATACAACTATGGGATATGTATCCGAAATCAATACTCTTCTGGTTCACAACAACGTTGTCTATGCAGGTGGTAGCGGTCTTGCTGCTTTCAAAGCATACACCCGACCGCTAACTACTTCTGTTGCTCGTGCCCAAGAATCCCTTCCTAATGCACCACTTTTATCTGTACATCCTAACCCTACAAATGGTATAGCCATTGCGTCATATCTCCTTCCCACTCCCTGCCGTGTGCGCTTAGAGCTTTTCGACATTCTGGGTCGCTCTGTGCGGGTATGTGTTCAAGAGGCGCAAACAGCAGGCGAGCATACCGCTTTGATTCAAACATCTGACCTTCCGGCAGGTGTGTATTTTCTTGTGCTGGAATCGGCAAGTGGTAAGAGTATGCAGCGTTTGGTGGTGGGGCGGTAGGGAGTAGGAAGCGGAAGATTACTCTTCAGGTCAAAAACTCCGTAGGGCAAAAAAACGGTAAAATGTGGAAAATTCAAAAACGTGCTTTGCAGTTCCGTGTTGGTTGAGTATTTTGTGGTGCGATTGTGAACACCGCAATTTATGCTGCATCATTCATCTTGCCTACCCAAGGCTAGACTTAGACTTACGAATACGACGGGTATTTTTAATACGTTAATGCTACAAAAGCAGGAATAGTTATGCTCGAAACCTACATCCCGATTTTTGGAACTATCATCGTCGGCGCAGTGTTTGGTATTGTGATGGTGAAGTTGCACGAATGGCTCGGACCACGCCGCGCAAACGTAGAGAAAGCCAGCGCTTACGAAAGTGGCATGGAGCCTATATCTTCCATCAAAGAGCGCCACACGGTAAAATTTTATCTTGTTGCGATTCTCTTTATCCTCTTCGATATCGAAATTGTCTTCATGTACCCGTGGGCGGTACAATTCAAACAGCTCGGCGGTCAAGCATTGATAGCAATGATATTGTTTATGGTCTTGCTTTTCGCCGGATTCATCTATGTCGTCAAAAAAGGAGCTTTAGAATGGGACTAAACGAAACACTTGAGCGTGACGGCTTTGTCTTGACAACCGTCGAGGCTGTTGCAAAGTGGGCGCAGCGCAATTCTGTCTGGCCTATGCCGCTTGGAATTTCCTGCTGTGCTATTGAGATGATGGCATTTGCCGGACCTCGCACGGACGGTTCGCGCTTCGGTTCGGAAGTTTTTCGCTTTTCGCCCCGACAAGCTGACTTGATGATTGTCGCAGGAACAGTAACGTACAAAATGTCGTGGGTTGTCCGTAAAATCTACGACCAAATGGCTGACCCGAAATGGGTAATCGCTATGGGGGTCTGCACTTCGACAGGTGGAATGTTTCGTAGCTACCCCGTTGTGCAGGGTATAGACCAGTTTTTGCCCGTAGATGTGTATATTGGCGGTTGTCCGCCGCGCCCAGAGGCACTGCTGAAAGGGCTTATTACCATTCAAGAAAAAATTGACCGCTCGAAGCCAATTATTATTGATGCTTCTCCAACGACTTTACCTACAATGACTTCGCTGGAAATGGCGTAATTACTCAATGCTCGTGTGTAAAACCAAGTGTTTGGTTTTGCAAAATTGCATTTGTTCTGATGCAACTTTTCTGTAACATTGCAATCTGTTTTTGCATTTTGCCAACACCTTGTGAAGTGGAAGAGTACAAACATAGTCTGAAGCAGCAGAACCAGTGCTTTGCTCAATGATATTTTTGGTTTGGCTGTTCTTATATTCGACGATAATCCGATAATAATATTATAATATTTTTCATACAGTAATTGAGGTTTGGGATATGAACCATTTGTTTCCCTTTATGCGCATAACGATAGTGTTCGTTGCGGTTTGCATTGGTTTCATCTTTGTATCGAATATGTCCGGCTTTTTTACAAGCTATAAAGATGATCCGACATGGAAAGAGCCGTATTCAGCGAAGGCTGCCGATGCTGCAAGTGCTAATCCGGATGCAGCAAAAGGTCCGGGTGCAGGCGTATTCAATCAAAAGTGTGCTGCTTGCCATCAAGGAAACGGCAAGGGATTGCCGGGTATTTATCCGCCGCTTGCCGGTTCTGAATTTGCTCAAAATGCTGATGTTACGATTCCGATTCGCATTGTACTCCACGGCTATCAAGGAAAAATTCAGCGTGTAGGGAAAGATTATAATGGCGTAATGACCCCTTGGAAAGATGCGCTTTCTGACCAAGAAATTGCTGACGTTCTGACGACCGTGCGTTCTAGCTGGGGTAATAACGCTCCTGCGATTGACCCGAAAGACGTTGCCGATGTCCGTTCTAAAACGCTTGCCCGTCCGGGTGCATTTTCTGAAGCAGAGCTTTTGAAGCCGCTGTAATATCGGCTGAGGCTCTGGTTTTTTTTTTACGTACTCACCACGTAGGTTTTAGATATAACTATTACTTTCACTTTGTTTTTGTGGAGCATTTATGTTTGATTTTTCGTGGAATATGCTAACGTATTTCCCGCCGGGAATCAGCACGTATAGCGAAGCGCACGACGATCTCTTTCGTCTTGTGTATTGGCTGTCCGTCGCTATTTTCTTGCTCGTACAGATTACTTTGGTAACTTTTATTTTTCGCTATCGCAATCGTCCGGGACACAAATCCATTTACTATCATGGTAACAACGTTGTCGAATTTGTCTGGACGCTTGCGCCGACGGTTCTTTTCGCCGGCTTGGGTTTGTACAGCGACGAAATGTGGAAAGTGATGAAGTATTCGTCACGCATCCCGACACCGGATATGGAAATTGACGTTGTTGGTCAGGCATTTAACTGGCACGTTCGCTATCCGGGTGCCGATGGTATCTTGGGTAAACGCCATGCTCGTTATCGCTCCGCACAAAACCTCTTCGGTATTGACCCCACGGACGCACATGGTAAAGATGACATTGTAATGACAGGCGAGTTCAATCTCCCAATCAACAAAAATGTTGTTGTTCACCTTTCCTCCGTAGATGTCTTGCACAGCTATTTTCTCCCGAACTTCCGTATTAAGCAAGATGCTGTGCCGGGTTCGTGGATTGAAGTCTGGCATAACGGTACGAAATCCGGCAAATATGAACTTGCTTGTGCAGAACTTTGCGGAAGCGGTCACTATGCAATGCGGGCTGTGCTGAATATGCAATCTGATGCGGATTTTGCAAAATGGATGGATGGGAAGATTACCGCGAAAAAGGCTGTCTTAGCCGCCGAAGCTGCTAATCCCCAGCCCGTAGCTCCGCCTCCGGCAGAGGCTGCTGCGCCCGAAGGCGAGCATCATGGTAGCTCCCACTAAAAGGTAGTCGCCCAGACGGTATTTTTGGAATCAAACAGAAATTTTCACAACTCAATTTTTACGGTGAACGCTATGGCAGCAGTTGCAACACAGCATGACCACGCTCACGTCGCCACACACGACGAAAGCCATGCGCACGACCACGCACATCACAGCGTGTCGTTCATTCGCAAGTATATTTTTTCTACTGACCACAAAACGATTGCAAAGCAGTTCTTAACGACCTCCATGTTTTTCCTGTTGGTCGGTGGCGCTTTTGCTCTTTTCATTCGCTGGCAGCTTGCTTATCCGGGCGAACCAATTCCACTTGTCGGAAAATGGTTGCCGGATACTCTTGTTTCCAATGGTGCGGTGCAGCCCGGTTTTTATACGCAGCTTGTGACGATGCACGCTACGGTTATGATTTTCTTTGTGATTATTCCGATGGCGACGGGGGCATTCGCAAACTTCTGTATCCCCCTTATGATTGGCACCGACGATATGGCGATGCCAACAATTAACATGATTTCTTTCTGGCTTGTGCCGGTTGCCGGTCTGACTATTATGTCAGGCTTCTTCGTCGAAGGTGGTACGGCAGCAGCGGGTTGGACAAACTATCCTCCACTGAGTGCGTCGGGAACAGGGCATATGCTTTGGGTTATTGGTGTCTTTTTGGTAGGCTTTTCGTCTATTTTGGGTGGGATGAATTACCTTGCCACCACGCTCAATAAGCGTGCTAAAGGTATGAGAATGTTCGATATGCCGCTTACCGTCTGGGCGCTGTTTATTACTTCTGTGCTGCAAGTTTTGGGTACGCCCGTACTTGCTTCTGCTATGTCATTGTTGTTTGTTGACCAAGTATTTCACGCTGGTATTTTTATTCCTGAGAATCTCCTTACGCCCAATGGCGGCTTGTATCCAAGTGGTGCAAACGTTGGCGCGGGTGGTGGTGGTCAGCCGGTACTCTGGCAGCACCTTTTCTGGTTCTACTCGCACCCTGCTGTGTATATCATGATTTTGCCGGTAATGGGCGTTGTCTCTGACGTTTTGGCAACGTTTGCTCGTAAAGCAATTTTTGGCTATAAAGCGATGGTTTTTGCTATTATGGCGATTGCCTTCTTGGGCTTTGTCGTGTGGGGACATCATATGTTCCTTTCGGGTATGAGTCCGCTTTTGGGTACTACGTTTATGCTTTCCACGATTGTTATTGCCGTGCCGTCGTCTATCAAAATTTTTAATTGGCTCGGTACGATTTGGAAAGGAAATATTCATTTCACATCAGCAAACTTGAACGCGCTAGGCTTTATCTCAACGTTTGTTTGCGGCGGTCTGAGCGGTGTATTTATGGCCGTTGGTCCGATAGATGTGTATATCCACGACACCTACTTTATCGTTGCGCACATCCACTATGTTCTCTTTGGTGGAGCGCTCTTCGGCATCTTTGCTGGTGTGTACTATTGGTATCCGAAAATGTTCGGCAAAATGTATAATGAAACACTTGGCAAATTCCATTTCTTCCTTACATTCATCACCTTCAATCTCTGCTTCTTCCCGATGCATATGATTGGTGTCGGTGGTCATATGCGTCGTATTTACGATCCATATGTGTACGAGTTCCTGAAGCCTTTCCAGCCGATTAACCAGTTTATTACGATTTTTGCTATTGCGATGGGCTTTTCGCAGCTTATCCTTATTTTCAATCTTCTCTGGAGTTTGAAGTTTGGTCGCAAAGCGCCACGCAATCCTTGGCGTGCAAACACTCTTGAGTGGGCTGCTCCTTCGCATCCGGGACACGGCAATTTCGACCGTGACATCACTGTCTATCGTGGTCCTTACGAATTTGCCTCGCCCGAATCTAAACGCGATTATCTACCACAGTGGATTCGCCCTGCTCACGTAGAGCAGGAAACAACTATCGCAGAAAAGCACTAATGATAAAAGAAGTAATTCCCAAGCAGGATAACTCATTAGAGTACATCTCCTGTTTGGGAATTTGCTGTCTGATAGGAAAAAGCATCTGTATTTACACTTGTATTGGCTTTGTTGTATTTCTCCCTTGAACTTCATGGAAACGCTTCAAACAGAATTGATACTATCCGAAAAGAAAATGCCTGCTGAAAAGTCTGTGCGAGTTGGGTTATTGTCAACAGTAGCTTCGTACTACGAAATGACGAAGCCCGGTATTACACGCATGGTCGTTTTGAGCGCTGCCGCCGGATATTATTTGGGCGTTCCAAGAGCAACAGAACACTTTGCCGTTGCTGAAAACGTTGTGAACTTTTTTCTCGCAATGCTCGGTACGGCAATGGTTTCGGCGGGTAGCTGTGTGCTGAATAATTTCATCGAACGCGATTTTGACAAACTGATGAAGCGGACAATGCTTCGCCCGATACCTGCGGGGATAATTGCTCCCAAAATAGCGCTTGGTTTCGGTTTGGCGCTTGGTGCGTTCGGTGTTCTTGCCTTGTCGTTTGTGAATATGCTGACTGTCGCGCTGGCAGTGCTGACCTTTGTTTTGTATGTGAACATATACACGCCGCTCAAGCGTAGAACAACACTTTCACTTATCGTTGGTGGATTTCCGGGAGCAATTCCGGCGCTTGGTGGCTGGACAGCGGCAACAGGTTCGGTCGGGCTTGGCGGGTTGATGTTCTTTGCACTCATGTTCTTCTGGCAAATGCCTCATTTCCTTGCACTCTCTTGGATGTACAAGCAAGACTACGAGCGCGGCGGTTATGAAATGCTTGCCGTGCATGATGAAACGGGCAAACGCTTGGCTTTGCAAACGGTTTTGTACATTGTACTCCTCATCCCGTGTACGCTTGCATTAACATTTGTGCGAGAAACGGGAATGGTGTATCTTGCGGGCGCTTCCATTCTCTGTGCTATTTTTCTCTATTTCTCACTCCAACTTTTGCGTAATGTCAGCGTGGTGAACGCACGAAAAGTGTTGCTGTCATCGTACTTGTATCTTGTTGGAATATTTGTGCTTATCTTTATTGATAAAGTCTAATTACTTCTTCAATAATTAAGCCTTTCTTACGCTCTACTCTAAAAATCTTGTCAATGAAACATTGTTCCATCTTCACGAAAGTATAGTCTATGTCGTCCGCTCTTTCTCTCGCGCATGAGCCGGTAACAGGCATCCGCCATGGAAAACTCGGTATGTGGATTTTCCTTGCATCCGAAGTGATGTTCTTTTCCGGTTTCTTCACAGCGTTCATTATTCTTCGCAATACTAACCTTCCTGTTTTCGCACATGGCGCGTCCGAACTGAACTGGCAACTCGCGGCACTGAACACCGTGAACCTGATTGTTAGCAGTCTTACGATGGCAATGGCGATTCTTTCCCTTGAACACGGTAATAAATCAAGATTTCAATTGTACATGGGCATTACGTTCTTGTGCGCTTGTGGCTTCTTGGTTATCAAATATATTGAATACACGACAAAATTCAGCCACGGTATTTATCCGGGAACAAGTTCGTTTTTTGGTCTCTATTTCACCATGACCGGCTTCCACGCCATGCACGTTATTGGCGGTATGATTCCGATTGGCTGGATGTTGGCGAAATCCTTTACCAAGCGTGGCTACCGCGACTGGGAACGTGTCGAAATACTTGGTCTTTACTGGCACTTCGTTGACCTTGTGTGGATTTTCCTCTTCCCGATTCTCTATCTCATTTTCTAAAAATCCCTACGAAACTACTAATACTGAAATCTTATTCTACGAGGTGAGTTATGAGCGCAAGTATGTCAGCAGAAGAAATGCAAAAAAGCTATCTCAAAATCTTCGGCGCATTGATGTTCTTTACTCTTTTGACGATTATAGCGGCAAAGTTTGTCCATTTTCCCGAAAGTTGGGGGAGTGTCTCAACAATGCTGCACGTTACCATCGGTCTTATCATTGCTGTTGCTAAAGCATGGATGGTTGTGTATGTTTTCATGCACATCAAATTTGATAATCCTTACATCCGTGTATTCATTTATGTTCCGCTCTTTCTCTTTTCCGTTTTGGTGTTTGCCTTGACGGTTTTGGGTGGACCGACGCTGTAAATGCGTGTTACACAATTTCTCAAGAACTAATCTTTGCCTCACAATGAAAACTCTTCATTCTATTGGACGGCGCATATCTTTTTTTGCACTCCTTGGCACTATGCTGCCTTTCGTGCAAACTGTTATGCTTGCGTGTCCCAATTGCAAAGACAATTTTGACCTGAACACCACCAGTGGCGGCATTGGTATTGCCTACGGCTATACGATTTATTTAATGATTCTTATGCCGGTGGCAATCATTATTACCTTGGTAGTGAAAATCAAGCGTCAAATGGATGCGAATGATAAGACGCATCTATACCGCGAAGCCGGAAACAATGCGGCTGGCGTGTAATTTTACGAATAATTTTAACAGACCGTTTCACATTTTCTTTTGTTTGCTATGTTTACCGCAAAGACAAATCAAAAGACCAAGAATACTATCTTGGCGGGACTTGCGCTTCTGGGGTTTATCAGCGTTGTCAGCTATTTTGGCTTTGACAATCTTGTTACCGACGTGGGCTATCGCCCTGAGCAGCCGATTCCTTTTTCGCACAAACTCCATGCGGGCGACCTGCAAATCAAGTGTATGTATTGCCATACATCGGTGGAGAAATCTAAACACTCGACCGTTCCGGCAACCAGCACTTGTATGAACTGCCACGTAGCAGTGAAAGCAGAAAGTCCGAAAATTGCGAAAATCAAGGAAAGCTGGGAGACTGGCAAGCCGCTTGAGTGGCGCAAAGTTCACAAACTTCCCGATTACGTCAATTTTAGCCATGCACGCCACATTCGCGCTCGTGTAGATTGTGCTTCTTGCCACGGCGAAGTCGAGAAAATGGGCGTTGTCACCCAGATGAAACCGCTCTCTATGGGATGGTGCTTGGACTGCCACCGCAATCCGCAAGCGAATGTCGTACCGGCACGTGAAATTTCCGGCATTTTCACCGGTCTTGATTCATATGAAGAGACAGCAAAAAAAATCAAGAATGATGCTCCTTCTCGTGGGGAAGGCAAATGGATTTCGATGCGCGATTGCGCTATCGAAGGCGCAGGCGTGTACGAACACGAAGTTGGTAAAGCAAGTGTTGCAGGATTGGTAATGCCGAAAAAATTGGCTCTTGGACCGGAAAACTGCGGTGCATGCCATTATTAAAAGAAGAGCGTTCCATCGCGTGCCGAATGCGATGGACATAATGAAGGTGTTAGAAATAATCTGACTATTTCCTTCATTCTTCTAACAACCCAATAGCGAAATTGAATATTCCTTAAACTCTATCACGAAGACACTATGGAGCGTAAATACTGGAAAAGTCTCGATGAATTGTCTGCCAAATCGTCGCTCTCCGAAGAATACTCCTCTGAGATGAACGCGGAGTTCGCCGACGGCAGTGCAGACAACATCATGGAGAAAACAAGCGGGCTTAATCGCCGGAGTTTTATCGGCATTCTGTCTGCTTCGATGGCGTTTGCAGCCACAGGCTGCCGCCGCCCCGACACGAAAATCGTGCCGGTGGTCAAAGCAAGCGAATTCCTTACACCCGGACTTTCGACCTTCTATACCACCGTTTTTTCGCATGGCAACGCTGCTGTGGGACTTCTTGCCAAGACCCGCGACGGACGACCGGTGAAATTGGAAGGCAACGAAAAGCATATTGCTTCGGGCGGTTCGTCGTCAGCATGGATACAAGGTTCCTTGCTGTCTCTCTATGACCCCGACCGCATGAAAAACCCCTTTGTTAATAAAGGCGGTTTTACACCCAGTACGGCTAAAAAAATTGCTCCGGGATATGTGTCTATCGGTACTGCCATTAGTACAATGGCTGAAGAAATTACGAAAGCCGCAGCAAACGGTAAATCAGTACGAGTTCTCGTCGGTGAATATGCCTCGCCTAGTTTCGATGCGTTGGTGAAAGAAGTAGAGACGCTCATTCCCGGTGTGAAGTTTGTCGTTATGCCTGCTCTGAACGGTGGAAATGCTGCCGAAGCAAATAAGCAGGTCTTGGGAATTGATGCGGAATTTGCGATTGATTACGCAAAAGCTGATGTTATCCTGAGCGTTGATGCGGACTTCTTAGGTACAGACAAAAACTCTGTCTTCAATATCCGCCAGTTTGCTAAAAATCGCAAGCCATCATACGATAAGCCCGCAATGAGCAAACTCATTGTTGCTGAAGGCATGATGTCGCTGACGGGCATGAATGCGGATAAGCGCATTAAGGGAACACCCGATCAACTTGTAGCGTTTCTTGCTGCGGTTGCAAAGGGCGTAGGAGCAAGTGTTTCCGGTGATGATTCTGCGCTTTCCGCTGAACAAAAAGAAGATGCGAAAAAAGTAGCCGAGGAACTCAAAGCCGCTTCCGGCAAAGCAGTTGTTGCTGTTGGCGACCATCTTCCCGCCGGCGCTCACGCTCTTGGTATCGCCATTAACGCAGCCGTTGGAGCTATTGGCGCAGACAAAGCGATTAACACCGGACAGCAGTTCCCCTTTAGCACAAGCAAAAAAGCTGCTCTTGCTGCATTCCGCGAAGAACTGAAAGGCGGAAAAGTTGGTGCTGTTGTCTTTGCCGGCATGAATCCCGGGTACTTTGCTGATGCAGAAACGCAAGAATTATTGAAAAAAGTAGAGCATCGCTTTGCTTTCTCGATGTACGAAGAAGAAACCACTGCTTTGTGTTCCGTGTATGTGCCGAGCGCACACTATCTCGAGTCATGGGGCGATGTGCTGGCATTTGACGGCTCACTTTCCGTTCAGCAACCACTTGTTGCACCGCTTAATCCAAACAGTGCTTCTATTGCTGATTTGCTTATGATGCTTACCAAAGCCGTTAAAGCAGATGCTTTTGCTGATTTGGGCGAAAAAGTAGCGTACGTGGAATACGTGCGTAAGCGCTGGACAAGCCTTTACAGCGCTACTTCCGGCGAAAAACCTTCAACCTTTGATGCCTTCTGGGCAAAAACTCTGCGCGATGGTGCAATCGCTGGCAGCGCGGCATCAGCTCCCGCAGCGAATGTGAATGCATCGGCGGCAAATACGCTTGTGGCTCAAGCAAAAGTAGCAAAGGGTGATTTTGTAGCGCTTGTAACGCCTTCTTACGCTCAATACGATGGTAGTCTTAGCAATACCAGTTGGTTCATGGAATTGCCCGATCCGGTTACAAAAATGACATGGGACAATGCGGCACTTGTGAGCTTGAATACCGCGAAAAAATTGCTTGGTGAAAAAAGAGCAAAAGACATCGCAGAAGAAAAACCACCGTATGAAGATACAGTGCTTGTGCGTGTGAAAAGTGCGCATGGCGTTGTGGAACTTCCGATTTGGATTCAGCCCGGTATGCAAGATGGCATTGTTGCTATAAGCACGGGCTTCGGTCGTGGAAAAATTGGCGAAGTTGCAGCGAATGTTGGCGCAAACGCCTATACATTGATGTCTGCCGAGCAATCGTTCGGTTATGTGCCTGTTACAGTCGAAGTGACCGATAAATCGTATCGTATTGCAACGACGCAGAAACATACCGACCTCATCGGACGCAAACTTGCACTGGAAACAACGGCAAGCCAAATCAAAGCAAAAGACGAGCATCTTTTCGAGAAGGAACCCGTTCCGGGTAAGAAAACGCATAAAAACGATGAGCTTCCGGACAGTATCATTCCGAGCTTTGCATACAAAGGGCATCGCTGGGGTATGACGATTGATATGTCGGCGTGTGTTGGCTGTGCGGCTTGCGTTACGGCTTGCCAAGCGGAAAATAACATTGCTGTTGTCGGCAAAACAAATGTACTCAATGCCCGCGAAATGCACTGGATTCGTATTGACCGCTACTACGATCACTCCAATCCAGAAAATCCCAACGTTACGCTTCAGCCCATGCTTTGCCAGCATTGCGAAAGTGCGCCGTGTGAGAATGTCTGCCCTGTTGCAGCGACCACACACAGCCCCGAAGGTCTGAATGAAATGACCTATAATCGCTGTGTGGGAACAAAGTACTGCGCAAACAACTGTCCGTACAAAGTACGTCGCTTCAACTGGTTCAACTTCCACAAAGGAAAGCGTACACCGACGGAATTTGTCTATAACCCTGATGTGACAATGCGTATGCGCGGTGTGATGGAGAAATGCTCCTTCTGCACTCAGCGTATTACCGAAGCACGTCAGAAGACCAAAGATGCCGGTGAACTCTATATCGCAGACGGTTCGTTCCAAACGGCTTGCCAGCAGGCTTGCCCCGCAGGTGCGATTACTTTCGGTAATACGAACAATCCCGAAAGCGTTGTCTCGAAATCGCGCAAAAGTGAGCGTGGATTCTTGGTCTTGGAAGAACTCAACGTTCGTCCGCAAATTACCTATCTTGCTAAAGTCCGCAATCAAGAAGCAAAACACGATGCGGAACATGGTCAAGAAAACGGTGCAGAGAAGCACGGGTAAGGGTGGCTCAAAAACTTGAACTAAATAATTATACAACTTCATCCAAAAGGTATGGCAATGGAAGCAAAAGAACAAGTTGCGACAGCCACTGCGGGACATACGAATGGGGCGGCATTGAATGGCTATCACGACAGCCCATCGGCAAAGCCCGTCCGTGAGCCGCTCGTGCTGGGCAATAAAACCATACACCAAATTACCGAAGACATCTGCGGTGTGGCAGAACAAAAAGCAACACCAAAATTCTGGGCGGCGCTTCTGGCTTCAATGCTTGTGGCGGGCGCGGGTATAGGTGCTCTTACTTATACGATTGCGGTCGGTATTGGCGTGTGGGGATTGAATAACACTATCGGCTGGGGCTGGGACATTACAAATTTCGTCTTCTGGGTCGGTATCGGTCATGCCGGTACGCTCATTTCGGCGGTGCTGTTCCTGTTCCGTCAAAAATGGCGTACTGCCATTAACCGTTCGGCAGAGGCAATGACAATTTTTGCCGTTATTAATGCTGCGGTCTTTGTATTGACTCATACTGGTCGCCCGTGGCTTGATTACTGGCTTTTGCCGTATCCCAACCAAATGAAAATGTGGGTAAATTTCCGCTCCCCGCTTGAATGGGACGTGTTTGCGGTGAGTACGTATTTCACTATTTCGCTGCTCTTCTGGTTCACAGGACTTGTTCCCGACCTTGCATCCTTGCGGAATCGTGCGAAATCGAAAATTGCCAAAGCTGGTTATACCATCTTCAGTTTGGGCTGGACGGGTTCGACCCGTAGCTGGCATCATTACGAATTTGCATACTTGATATTTGCCGGACTTTCTACGCCGCTTGTGCTTTCGGTACACTCTATCGTATCGTTTGACTTTGCTGTTTCGATTCTTCCGGGCTGGCACACAACCATCTTCCCGCCATACTTTGTTGCGGGTGCTATTTTCTCCGGTTTTGCGATGGTACTGACACTCATGCTTGTTGCACGGGAAATCCTTGACTTGCATGATTACATCACACTCAAGCACATTGACAACATGAATAAAATCATTTTGGCAACGGGTATGATGGTCGGGTATGCGTATGCAATGGAGTTTTTCATTGCGTGGTATAGCGGCAATCCCTACGAGCGTTTTGTGTTTATCAACCGTGCAAAGGGTGATTATGCTTGGTCGTACTGGATGATGATGACGTGTAATGTGTTTTCTCCGCAGTTCTTCTGGAATGCGAAATTGCGTCGTAATGTCTGGTTTACCTTTGCATTGTCCATCGTTGTGAATATCGGTATGTGGTTTGAACGCTTCACGATTATTTCGACCTCACTGCATCATGGCTACTTGCCTTCAAGCTGGCACTACTACTCGCCGACGTGGGTGGAAATTACGATTTTCGTCGGTACGTTTGGCTTGTTTATGACGTTCTTCTTGTTGTTTGCTAAGTATCTGCCAATTATTGCGCTTGGCGAGATTAAGTCTATTATGCCCGGTGCGCAGCCGAGTCATCACCATCACGATGACCATGGTGAACATGGCGATTATTATCATAGCGGACACTATGTTGATAATGAAGAAGCGGTCAAAAAAGCATAATTAACCATTAGAGACGAAACCATAAATTTTTCAGAACTATGAGTACAGTTGCACAAGGAAATGTTATCGCTGTGATGGGCGATTTCAAAGACCCTAATAAGGTAACAGCTGCTGCTAAGGGTATTCACGAAGCAGGCTTTACAAAATTTGACATTCACACTCCCTACCCTGTCCACGGCTTAGAAAAAGCAATGGGTATGCCCAAAACAAGCCTTCCAAAGTTTGCACTTGCAGGAGCTTTGTTCGGTCTTGCCAGTGCATTTGCCCTTCAGTGGTGGACGGGCGCATTTGAATATAAACTTAATATTGGTGGAAAACCGCTCTTTGCGCCGCAATTCGGTACACCGGTGTTTTTTGAATTAACCGTTCTCTGCTGCGGCTTGACGGTGTTTTTCACGATGTTCGGCTATCTTTGCCGTCTTCCAAATTGGCACTCGAAGTATCAATATGATGCGGGCTTTCAAGCAGCCACCGATGATAATTTCTGCGTTGTATTGGAAGCTGACGACCCACGCTTTACCGCCGAAACCGCACAGGCGCTGCTTGCTAAACTTGGTGCAGCAGATGTGCGCGTCGTCCACGAAGCTATTGAACAAGACTAATTTTCCACCCTAAACACCGTACAAATACAATCATGGCTACAAACAAACGCAAATTTGGCTTTTGGTCGGTTGTGGGAATCCTTGTATTCTCCCTCTTCTGGGTGGCATTACTCTCCGGTAATATCCTCTGGACATCCGATACACCGCCGCTTCAGATTCTTGACGATATGGACAATCAGCCTAAAGTAAAAGGGCAAGCAGCGTCGTCGTTCTTTGCTGATGGCAAAGCCACACGCGATCCGATTGAATACACTGTTCCGCGCACTGGCACAAAATACAGCGTCTCTATGGACGAAGCCGATACGAAAAATATCAATACCGTTCCGGCAACACCTGAGGTGCTTGCTCGCGGTAAAAATCGTTTTGAAACGATGTGTACGCCTTGCCACAATCACGATGGCAAAGGCAATGGTTTGGTCGTCCAAAAAGGGTTTGCCAACCCGCCAAGTCTTATGCGTCCCGAAGCAATTGCTTACACAGATGGAAAATTTTTCCACGTGATGAGCGCTGGTCAAAATATTATGTCCTCGTACGCAGATAAGCTCTCAGAGCTTGACCGTTGGTGCATTGTGCATTATATTCGTGTTATGCAAAAAGGTGGAACTGTTCCGGCGGTTTCGCAATCCACGTCTCATTCCGACAAACAAACAACTGCCCAAGCCGGTACAGCAAAAGCTGCATCCGCTCAATAAAAAGGCTTGAATCTGAAACTTCTAACCAATGAACTTTCTATGAATACCGTTATTATTGCCGATTCGAGCTTTGTGCAGAAACTGCGTATGTATTCGCTGATTGCTCTGGGCGTTGGCGCTCTGGGCTTAGCGGGTGCGGCATTTTTTGATATGGGGCGCTTCTTGCAAGCATATTTGCTTGGCTATACCTACTTTGCGGGCATTACGATTGTTTCTATGTTTTTCTCCTCACTGCAATTTCTTGTGAATGCAGGCTGGAGCGCTCTGGTACGTCGTATTCCTGAAATTTTTGCAGGATTTCTTCCTGTTGTTCTCATTGGCTTGATACCAATGTTGGTAGATGTGTGGACTTCGCACAAACTCTATCACTGGGCTGACCCTCAGCTTTATGTGCCGGGACCACATTTTGACGAAGTTCTTGCTTCCAAGCACGCTTTCCTCAATCCGACATTCTTCACTGTTCGTCTTGCTATTTACGCTCTGATTTGGTTTGTTACCTACCGCCTCATCATTGGTAACTCGTTCAAGCAAGATGAAAGCACGACGGATTATACGCCAACGCGCACAAATATGAAACGCGCTGCGCCTTTTGTGCTGCTCTTCGCCATGTCGCTCACCTTTGCAGGTTTTGATTTGGTGATGTCGCTCGACCCACACTGGTTCAGCACGATGTTCGGCGTGTACTTCTTTGCCGGAAACTTTGTTTCGACGCTTTCGCTGATTGCTATTTTCATCGTAAACCTACGCCGACAAGGGCATTTGAAAGGTGTTACCGACGAACATTATCACGACATCGGCAAATTTATGTTTGCTTTTACCGTGTTCTGGACATATATCACCTTCTCGCAATACTTCCTTATCTGGTACGGCAATTTGCCTGAGGAAACACTCTTCTTTATCTTGCGTGCGCATGGTAACTGGCAGTTCCTTGGATATGCACTGGTCTTCGGACACTTTATTGTGCCGTTTGTAACATTGCTGACGCAAAATAACAAACGCAATCCCGCCGTGCTTATCGGTGTTGGGTGCTGGATTTTGTTCATGCACTTTATTGATTTGTCGTTCATTATTTTGCCGAACTTCAGTCCCACGTTGCGCATTGGCTGGCAAGAAATCACAGGCTGGCTCTTCTTTGCAGGCTTGTTCTTCTTTATGATTACGCGCCAGCTTGCAACCCGCTCCATCGTTGCCGTGAACGACCCGTACTTGAAAGAATCGTTGGAATTGGTGTCATAATACCACATCCATCTTCTGAAAAACAAAAAGCTGCCTCCCACGTGTTTGAGAGGCAGCTTTTTTTGTCATTGTCAAAGCCTGTTATGAAAAATATTGCCGTGAAGTCTGTAACATCAGCACTTCAAGAGCCTTTTATTATCACATCCATCGCTGCTCAAAAGAAAAATCCTGCACGTTGCTCGGTGTTTTTGAATGGCGAGTTTGCTTTTGGTTGCACGATAGATACCGCAGTGCGCTTCAGTCTGACGAAGGGACGCGAACTTTCTTCGCAAGAACTGGCGCGTTTACAAGAGCAGGAAGATATTATTGTGCTGAAGCAAACTGCTCTCCGCTACGCCACGTACAAATCGCGCACAGGCGAGGAAGTCCGCCGTAAGATGTTTGAAAAAGATTTTGCGCCGGAAGAAGCTGAATATGCCGTTCAGTTTTTGGAAGAATTTGGTTACGTGGACGACCGCAAGTACGCACTGGCGTTCATCCGCGAGACCATGAAGCGCAAGCCTGCGGGCGAAAGCCGCTTACGACAAGAGCTGATGAAGCGCGGGGTCAGCAAACACGATATAGCCGATGCCTTTGCTGAGGCGTTTCCGCCGGAAACATCGCGCGAAACCGCGATGGAATCTGCTTTGGAAGCCGCGCAGAAAAAAATGCGCTCGCTAGAGCGGAAAGACCCCGAAAAGCGAAAACAAGCGCTGGTGGGCTACTTGCAGCGTCAGGGCTTTTCGTGGGATGTTATTAAAAAAGTGCTTTCGGACGTACTTCCTTCAGGCGACAAGAGCGATGAGGACGAGTAGAATTACGAGTTATCGCAAGAGTTATCGCCCAACAAACGTCGGTGCTTGCTTATTGGCAAAGGCAGCCAGCCCTATCATGCAGTCTTCGCTTGTTCCGGCAATTTCCTGCATTTCAGCTTCGAGATTGAGCATATCTTCGAGAGAATCTTTCATAGCGCGTTGGAGCATGGATTTGACCAAGCCAAGCGTTTTCGTGGGTGCGGCTGCAAGGCGCTCGCCCATTGCTTTCAAGGATGCTTCAAACTCTGCCGCCGGAACAACGCGGTTTACTAAGCCCATTTGGAGTGCTGTCGGTGCGTCCATTGGTTCATTGAGGGCGATAAACTCAAATGCTTTCGGGTAACTCATCATGCGGGCAAAAAAGTATGTGCCACCGGAATCCGGCACAAGCGCAATACCCGTGAAACCCTCCACCAAGCGCGCATCAGCGCTCATAATGCGCATATCTGCTGCAAGACCAAGTGCTAGTCCTGCGCCAGCCGCCACGCCGTTAATACCTGCCAGAATTGGCTTCGGGAGGTCGCGCATGGCGCGAATGATGGGGTTATAGCCGTGCTGAATCATTCCTTGAAAATCAATTTTGCCATTTTTGCTCAGACCGATTGCTTCTTTCAAATCCTGACCCGACGAAAATGCTTTGCCGTTGCCCGTCAGCACAACGGCGCGGACGGCATCGTTCTTGCCGGATTCTTGCACCGCGTGGAGGAGGTCTTTTTTGAGCTGCCCGTTGAGCGCGTTGTAAACATCGGGGCGGTTCAGCATGATAGTTGCTACGCCGTTTTCAAGCGAATACGTGAGTGTTTCGTACATACAAAATTGTCTCCTTGCGGTAGGAAAAAGAAGGTCGGAAAATTGTGGATAGTAGGGCGGGAAAATTAGAGAAAAGCCGCATCAATTCCAACGTTCATTACTGAAAACCCAAAAAATCACTTTTCTCCAAAAAGGAGCGAGACGTTCAGCGCAACAAAACTCCGACTGAGTTCGTTTTGCTCGCGCAAGAACAAGTTTGCGAAGTAGTACCGTGCCGACACATCCGCACCGATGCCGAAGATAGAGAGTTCCACGCCGAGCGCCACGTTGCCGCCTATTCTCGAAAGTGTGGCGATGTTGCTTGTCAGTCCGCTTGGCTGCCCGTACTCATTGCGCGAGTGAATAAGATTATAGCTTGCTTCTCCGGCAACGTAAGCATGGAGAACGAGCAGTGATAAAAAGCGATATTCAAAGCCCGCACCAAGCGGAATAAAGGTTTGCGAAACTTTCACGGATGTAGGAAAAGTAGGCTGCGAGGGGTCATAGACGGAAAAAATCGGCGTTTCAAATTGGTGCAATGCAGCAGAAAAGGTGATTCCACGACCTTTCTCCAATGAAAGCAGATACCGTGCCGCTATGTGATACCCAAGGTTTTGCGCCTGCGAAACAGGATAAACGAATACGCCTCCTTGTGGTAAAGAAAATCGCACAGCGACAAGCTGCTCGTAGGGCGCAGAAATCCCGCCGCCAAAGCGGAAATTTTGTGCGGAGGCAAAAAACGGTAATAGTGTGAACAGTAGAATTAGTGCGGTCTTGAGGACGAGGAGCAATTTCATTGGGTTTATCCTTTGCGGCTTGTGGGAGAAAGTCCGATATTTGCGGGTGTTTCTAAAGAATAATCCCTAATCCCCCTTTTGGTTACAAGCTGCAATTACTATGCCGACACTTCTTCACGCCGACAACCTTGTCAAATCCTATTCCTCGCCCGCCAGTGGCGAAAAAACGCCTGTTCTGCGCGGTGTCTCGTTAGCTATTGAGCAAGGCGAAATTCTTGCTATCGTCGGGTCGTCGGGAGCGGGCAAAAGTACGCTTCTGCACCTTTTGGGAGCGCTGGACGAGCCGGATGAGGGAAGAATCACTCTTACCTATCATTTGGATTTGCTGGAAGGGGAGACGGAGAACTACATTCGCCATAACTACGGACAACTGAGTGATATGGGGTTGGCATTGATGCGTAATTCCATGCTGGGTTTTATTTTTCAATTTCACCACCTTCTGCCTGAATTTACGGCACTGGAAAATGTGATGATGCCGGCGTTAATTGCAGGAATCTCCCACGCCAAAGCCCGTGAAAAAGCAACCGTCCTTCTTGACCGTGTTGGGCTTTCCCATCGCCTTGGCAATAAGCCTGATGCGCTTTCCGGTGGCGAACAGCAGCGTGTCGCTTTTGCCCGTGCGCTTGTGAATGACCCCGTGTTAATTTTTGCCGATGAGCCGACGGGTAATCTTGATGCCGCCAATAGCGCAATGCTACTGGATTTGATACAACAATTCCGTACCGAAAGCGGGCAGACGTTTGTTATCGTAACGCACAGCAGCGAAATTGCTGCCGGAGCTGACAGAATCGTACGTTTGCACGAGGGGAAACTCGTCTAGGCTCAAGCAGAAATATAAGGAACTTGAATTCAAGGAAGAAGTATTTGTAGTATTCTTGTTGCACATTGCCCAAAAATGTTATAGATTTCGGTCGGTTATATCACGCGTCCTCTCAGGCAAAAGATTGTTGTCACCACAGTCTTTCGTTCGTTTATTGGCTGTTATTTTCAACTGAAACCATGTAGTGCTCTCAAGCAAAGTGGAGCTACTGGAAATTCTTGCCACAATCATCATTGCGATTCATCGCCACCATTCCTCATCGCGATATTGTGTGCAAGCGTGTTGTGTTTTCTTTCTATTTAATCCCCTTTTTTATTTTTCTTGTGTGAATGGAGTATTGATATGGCTGAAGTGAAAGGCAAATTTATTATGCTTGCAGGAGGTCTTATGACCCTGTACAAAGATGGTTTAGCAGAAGCAAACAAAGGACTTGTCGCAAAAACAGGCAAAACGTTTGCCGAACTAGACCCGGAGGGTTGGTACGACACGAGCCTTTTCAATCTATTTATGGAAACGTACGCGCGGTATTCGGTCTCCGGCGAAAGAGCTATCGTGACGCTGGGACGCAATGTCTATCCGACCATCAAAAAAAGCACCGGACTGCCGCCGCATTTGAAGACCCCTCTGGATTTTATCAAATTTGAAGCGGATGGTTTCTTGGCAAATCACCGGGGAAGCGATGTACAGCCACGAAAGTTTATCTCTGCAAAGGATGGCGATGTCGTGGTACAAGCTCCCGCACCGGGCTATAATCCTAAACTCTATGAAGGTGTATTTCTTGGCATTTTGGAGATGACTGGCGTAAAAACTGGCAAAGTCGTACAAACAAAAGCGCGGGCAAATGGCGACGCAACCGATGAGTTCCACATTACGTGGTAAACAAAATTGGTAAACGAGAATGGCAAACAAGAACTAAAGAAACAAAAAGCCGCTTCACGCATGATGCGAAGCGGCTTTTGTCGTTGTATGCTGCTGGTGATTACAAATGCGACAAAATCTTATCAGTCATCTGCGCAGTCGAAAGGGCATCTGCTTTTGTCAAGTCTGCTGTTCGTGCACCCTCTTTCAAAGCGGCTTCTACGGCGTTCTCAACTGCGTCGGCTTCTGACACCAAGCCTAAAGAATGACGCAAGAGCATCGCCGCACTCAAAATCGTGCCGACGGGATTCGCAATGCCTTTGCCCGCAATGTCAGGTGCAGAGCCGTGTATGGGTTCGTACAAGCCAAGCGGCAAGCCCTTACTATTTTTTACTTCGCCAATGGAGGCAGACGGCAGTAAGCCCATCGAACCCACCAGCACAGCCGCTTCATCCGTCAAAATATCACCGAAGGTGTTTTCTGTCACCAGCACGTCGAAGTGCGAGGGCGACATCACAAGTCGCATGGCTGCCGTATCCACAAGCACGTGCTGAAGCGTCGTGGCGGGATAGTCCTTCGCCAGAGCCGTTGCGTATTCGCGCCAGAGGCGTGAGGTTTCCAGCACGTTTGCTTTGTCAACGCTTGCCACTATATTGCGCCGCGAGGCAGCCAGCTCGAAAGCCAATTTCAAAATACGCTGCACTTCGTAGTCGTGATATTCAAGCGTGTCCACAGCCGTCGTGCCGCCGTCTGCACGGGTGCGGCGTTCTTTGGGCTGCCCGAAGTACAAGCCGCCCGTTAGCTCCCGCACAACGAGAAAATCTACTCCGGCGATGATTTCCGGCTTCAAGGGCGAAGCGTATGCGAGTTCGGGATAGACCTTCACAGGACGCAGATTAGCGTACAGTTTCAGCGCTTTGCGAATAGCCAGCAAGCCGTCTTCGGGGCGAGTTTTTGCTTTGGGGTCGTCCCATTTCGGACCACCGACAGCGCCCAAAAGCACTGCGTCTGCGGTCTCTGCCGCTTTGACGGTGGCTTCGGGCAAAGCAGAGCCGGTTGCATCAATCGCGCAGCCGCCAATTAAGCCTTCAGAAAATGTGAAGCTATGTGAGAATTTTTGAGCAACGTGCTCCAGCACCCGCTTTGTGGCTTGTGTTACTTCCGGTCCAACGCCGTCTCCGGCGAGAATGAGAATACGTGCATTCATGGAAAATGTGCTAAAAAGTAAAATTGAAAAGGTATAGATTTTTGTCCAGAATTAAAATTACGGCGGCGTAAGGCGGAAATTTCGTTCAAAATCGAAGAGCGTCAAGCGCCGCAAGCGATAATACGCTACCCAGTAGCTACGCAGCGTTTGAAGGTAGTTCTGCCGTGCAGCATCTTTATCGTTTTGCCCGATGAAAAAATCATTAAGCGCAATTTTGCCAATAATATAACGATTTTTTGCCACCTCGAAGCGCTTTTGTCCGATAGTGTCTGCCTTTGCCGAGAGAACAACCTGTTGCTCCAAGAGTGTTAGTTCCGCAGCCTGAAAATACGCTTCCTGTCCAAGCGTCAACCCATCAGCAATGATGAGTTGTTCGGTTTGCGCCTCGTTTGCTCTTGCTGATTCCACCTGTGCCGCCCCGCCGCCCCATTGCAAAATCGGCATTTGGAAGGAAATATTCGCGCGGCTTTGCGAAAGAAGATTCTGATAGGCAAGTGGCAATTCGCCATTGGTTTGGTTATAGCCCAAACTCGCCGAGAGTGTCGCATTAAAGCCATTGGTCAGCCGTGCTTGTTCCAGAGTGCGAGCGGCGCTCAGGCGACGGCTGTCGAAATTGGTTGCTTCGCTTCTGTTTGCCAGTGCTTGCGCTCGTGCTCGCTCCGGTATGACCTGCACTGGCGGTAACTGCACTGGCGGCACGAGAGAAACCTTGTCGTCAGGTGAGCGCCCAAGAGAAATTTGCAAGGTGTACTGTGTGCGCCGCAGAGCGAGTTCGGCGCGTACTTTGTTCACCCGCGCGTTCATCGTGGCAAGTTCGCTTTGCAGAAGCTCATTTTCGCTGATTTTGCCAACCTCAAACCGCCCTTTGGAAAGCTGATAGAGCGTGTCATTGATGGCACTGTTTAGATTAGCATTTTCAAGATTCAATTCTGCAATATACGCATCAAAAAACGCATTAGTGATGTTCATCGCAATCGTTTCCAGTGTTTCCACGTACCGCCGTTCGGCAATAGTGCGCTGCAGGGCGCGTGATTGCTGGTCGAAAGCGTAAGAGTTAAATTGGAAAATCGGCTGCCGGATACCGATTTGAAACGGAACCGATTGCCAGAGAGCAGTGGAACGAGTGTCGCCAAAAAGGTCAATCCGGCTCAATCCTGTGGACAAAATCACATCGCCACCAGTGAAGGGAACGCGCTGCGTTGCGGTGAGCGAAAGATTAGAAAACATCTGGCTTTGCGGCACAAATTGCACCGTGCCGTCGGGCTGCGTGATGGGGTTAATGGAGCGTACGAAATTTGGTACGTTGCCATTCAAACTCACCTGCGGCAGCAAACTTGCCTCAAAAGCGCGGTAATCAAACATGGAGCTTTCGTAGTCCCGCCGCGCTGCTATGCCAAGCGGACTTTCTTCCCGTGCAATGCGGACACATTCTTGCAAAGTGAGCAGTGGTGGGCTTGCAGGAGAAGCGGTGTTGCCTGACTGAATGGTAGTTTGAGCCAAAAGCGCTGACGGCAGAAGCAGGCAAAGAGACAATACCATTGCTCGCCGGAACAACGGAAGAAACAACGGAATAATTGAGCGGAGTAGATTCATAGAAGCGATATTGATAGAAGCGATATTCAAGGTGTGATGTTCGTGTATTTTACTCATAGCGCAAGGAAACAACGGGGTCTTGCTGTGCGGCTTTGCGGGCGGGAATAAAGCCAAAAACTAAACCGACGGCAAGCGATACGAGGAAAGAAAGCAGAGCCGACCACAACGAAATAATCGTCTTGATGTCCGTCAGGCGCTCAACGCTGTAACTGGCAATAACGCCCAGCACCACGCCCGCAAGACCACCCAAAACGCTGATGGTGATGGACTCGCTGAGGAATTGCATCGTGATGTCGCGCGGCGTAGCGCCTAGTGCCAAACGCACACCAATCTCGCGGATGCGCTCCATAACAGAGGCGAGCATGATGTTCATAATGCCGATGCCACCCACCACGAGCGAAATGGAGGCAATCGCGCCCAGCACAATGCTGAAGATAGATTTCGTGCGTTTTTCTTGCTGTAAGAGAAGTTCCGGCACGGTGATTTCTACGTCAATTACATCATTGTGTCGCCGTTTCAACATTCGGCTCAGTACCTCAGCTGCGCCCGTGCTGTATGCTGATGAGGACATTTGCACAACGATACGATCAAGTTGATGATAATTTTTTGCTTCTTCGGTGAGTTCTTTGTTTTTGTTGGCTTCATCGTCGTCCGATTGCCCTGCAATGCGCATTTCTTCTTGTGTCACGACCGAGCGATTTCGGTAACGAAGGAGCATAGTCGTAATGGGCGTATAGACATCCATATTGACGTTCCGAATGCCGAGGCGTTGCAGCGTTTGTGCCGCCACGAAGCGTTCTTTCAGTACCCCTACGACGGTGAGCCACGTCGAGCCGCATTTAATCGTCTTGCCAATGGGGTCTTCATTCGGAAAGAAGCGTGATTTTATGCCATGTCCAATCAAACACACCGGAGCAGAAAGGCGGAAATGGTCGTCTGTGAAATTACTGCCCTCCGCCACCGGCATAGCAGCAACGGTGCAGTATGCAGAATCTACGCCGACGAGTTTAATCGTGCGCTGCAATGCTGTCCGCATCACGGTTGTTTCGATAACGGTTTCCACGCTGAGACGCGCCACATTCGGAATGGCAGCTTGAATCGCAGCAGCGTCAAGTAGCGTTAGCCCCGGCGAGAAGCGCTTCTTTTCTTGCTTTGCTGGATTGCCCGCTTTCTCCATATCGCCTTCGTCTTGCTTGACAATCGGTTTGATAATCACGTTTTGTGCGCCCAGAAGCTGCATTTGCTCAAGGATTTCCTGTTCCGCGCCTTTGCCAATGGCGAGCATGGTAATGACCGAAGCCGTGCCAAAAACAATCCCAAGCGACGTGAGAAACGAGCGCAAGCGATTGTAGGAAAAGGATTCGAGGGCAATGGCAAAATTGAAAAGAAGGCGTTTCAGCATACAAAAGGAGACCGGAAGAAGATAGAAATAAATGATTTTAGTTGAAAAAATCCTGTCATGCCGACGCAGGTCGGCATCCATTGGATGCGCATGATTACTGTTTTCTTTCGATATGGATACCGACCTGCGTCGGTATGACAGCCGGATGTTTCTACCATTTGTACGAAACATGTGCAACTGAAATCACTTAGAACCATAAAAATAGATATAACTGGTGTTACTGTTTTTGTTTTTGTGCAGACTGATTGTTGGAAGCAGTTTGCAAGTACTTCACGGCAAGATTACCGCTTTCGGGGGGCAGAGAGAGATAGAGCGCATCATCAGTCGTGATGCCTTCTTCGATCACGACTTCGTTGTCGTTCATCGCGCCAATGCGAACTTCTTGCTTCATAATGCCGGTGCGTGTTTTTTTATAGACAAACTGCTTGCCGCTTTCGCCGTGCAGCGCGTCGAGCGGTATGAACACAACATTTTCCAGAGTGGAAGCAATAATTTCGTTGCCGGTCGTCATGCCCGGACGCAAGGTCGTGTCGCGCTGCTGCACAGAAATAAGAATTTCAAAGACTTTCGCATTCGAGTTTGGGCGCTGTTCGCCGACGTTGGCAATAGTTGCCACCGTACCGCTGAGTTTTTTGGTCGGGTCGGCATCCAAATGAATCTGCACCTGCTGTCCGGTACGAATTTTCTGCACGTCAATTTCGTTGATGTAGGCGAGCGATTCCATAATGCTCAGGTCTGGCAGCGTCGCCACGGTAGGATTCCACGGCGAAATCGTGGAGCCGGAGGTTACTTTTTTTCCGTTCCATTCTTTGGTGTAAATCACCATGCCTGCGGAGGGCGAGGTAATGGCAAAGCGTTTTTGAAGGGAATAGAGTGCATCCAGTTTTTGCTGCTCTTTTTCGACATCGGTATAAGAGGATTGCATCTTCGCAATCGCTTGTTGCACTTTGGTTTGGTAGTTGATGAGTCCTTGTTTTTGCGCCCGCTCGGCTTTTTCGTAATCAATTTCCGCTTGACGCTTGATGGAAGGTGCTTCGTACACGGCTTGTTCCTTCGCAAGGCGCTTTTCTTCGAGAGCAAAACGCTGATTGTTCAACTCCTCGCGTGCAGTTGCCAGCGACAGAGTTGTATCAAGACGAGTTTGGGTATATTGGGCATTCGCTTTTTGAAGTGCAAGTTCGGCGGTCTTAATTTTATCGTCTAGGACGGATTTATCAAGCGTGGCAACAACTTCTCCTTCTTTAATTACCGTTCCTTCGGGTACAAGTGAGCTGATTTTCATCTGGTAAATTCCCACCGAAGTTCCATCGGTTGGACCTTGAATTGCCACAAATTTTTTGGCTTTGAGTTCGCCCGTGGCGGTAATCGCAACACGAAAGGTTCCGCGTTTGGGGCTAATGACTAAATCATTTTGTTCTTTTGTCTGAGTGCGGAGTAAAAACCAACCCGATAGAACAGCGCATAAAACCACGCCGACAAGAGCAGCACGTTGGGTGTTTTTATGTTTCAGGAACGGAGGAATATTCATCGAAGATTCTGAAAAGTACATGAAAGCATAGTGGATAGGTGCAAATCTAGGAAAAATTTGGCAGAAACCCACCCGATTTCGTTTGTCTCTTAGATTATTCCGCAGTCCGCCCGTCCTACGGTTCTTGACCGTAGAACGGGTTTGTACTCGCTCTCACGCTGCCTGCTCATACGCCTGAATAGCGCTCTCCTGCTGCAAAATATAGCCCAACTCGTCCACACCATTCAGCAGACAATGCTTGCTAAAAGCAGCAATCGGAAACGTCAGTGCCGTTCTATCAGGTAAGGTCAGCGTTTGTGCTGCTAAGTCCACGCTGAATGCAGCATCGGGGCTTGCTTGCACGATACTGAAAATGCGCTTCAGTTCTGCCTCGCCGACCACAATAGGCAGCAAGCCGTTTTTGAGCGAATTATTTTGAAAAATATCCGCAAAGGACGACGAAACCACAGCGCGAAAGCCGAAGCCCCGCAACGCCCACGGCGCGTGTTCGCGCGAAGAGCCGCAACCGAAGTTGTTGCCCGCAACAAGGATTTGTGCGGTATTGGCGGGTGCTTGGTTCAGAACGAAATCCGCTTTTGGCGAACCGTCGTCGTTGTAGCGCCAATCTTGGAAGAGGTGATTGCCGATGCCGACTTTATCGGTAACTTTGAGAAACCGCGCCGGAATAATTTGGTCGGTATCGACATTCTCGACCGCAAGCGATGCGGCGTGGGAGTGGAAGGCAGTGTATTTGTCCATAGTGTTTTGATTATTGAGAAGATAAATATTGATAATCTGCTTGGCAAGTAATAGATTTGAGAAACGTATGGTTTTCGCAATCATCATGCAACCGTTATGTCATCATCGTCATCAGCCACCTTTACAGCCGTTATCGAACGCTGCGTAGCGACGAATCTGTATGTCGGGTACGTTCCGGGTTTTGTGGGAGCGCATTCTCAAGGTGCATCCATCCAAGAGTTGATGGAAAACTTGCGTGAAGTTTGTGCGATGCTTGTGGAAGACGGGTTGCCCACCTAGGAATCCGAGTTTGTCACAACTGAGCAGTTTGTTCTCGAAGCCTGATGGCAAGCGGTGTTCCTATACTCAAACCCCAAGAAGTCGTTGCAATACTCCTTCGTTTGGGTTTTGTGGAAGTGCGTCAGCGCGGCTCACACAAGCAATTTCGCCATTCAGATGGTCGTGGAACAACGGTGCCGGTTCATCAAGGGCGGGATATTTCACCCATTCTTCTCCGGCAAATTGCGAAAGATATTCAAATGAGCATTGATGCTTTTTTGCAATCGTAGTCAATATTACGGTTTCAAATATTGATTAAACCACTTCACATACCGCTCAAAACGGTCTTTGTTGTAGCTGGGCGTAGTCAGTCCGTGGAACTGTCCGGGATAAATCACAAGTTGCGTCGGCACGTTTTGTGAGCGCAACGCCTGATAGAGCTGTTCACTGCCGGCTGCCGGAACGTTAAAATCTTTTTCGCCCGCCATGAACAGCGTCGGCGTTTTGATGCGGTCTGCTTTCAGGAACGGTGAAGAGAGTTGAAGCCATTTGTCGAGATTTTTCCACGGCGTGCCAAGTTCGACTTCATACTGACGGATGTATTGGTCAGTGCCGTAGGTAGCGATATGCAGAGCCGTTCCCGCACCACTCGCGGCGGCTTTGAAGCGTGTGTCTGCCGCTATCAAGTAGTCCGTCAAAATCCCGCCGTAGCTCCATCCGCCCACGCCAAGTTTTGCGCTGTCCGCGATGCCTTGCGCTACCAAATAATCCACCGCCCCGTGAAGGTCAAGCACTTCTTTATTGCCCCAATCCCCCGAAATAGCTTTGCAATACGCCAAGCCGCGCCCGTTACTGCCTCGGTAATTCACCGCCGCCACAGCGTAGCCGCCCGCAGCAAGCATCTGGCGCGTGAGGTCAAATCCCCATTCGTCCTGAGCAACGGGACCACCGTGAATAAAAAGAATAAGCGGTAATTTTTGCGTTTTTGCTACGCCCGCCGGACGGAAGAGCAAGCCTGAGACCTGTGCGCCGTCTTTGCTGTTGGAGGTAAAGCCTTCCACGCTTGCAAGCGCAAGCGGTGCAAGAAACGCTTCTTGATGTTTCGTCAGACGGCGCAATTTTCCTTGTTCTTTACCGCTTTGTTCAAGGGCAAATATCTCACCCGGCATTTGCGGTTCGCTCACGATGGCTGCCCAAAGTTGCGTCTTTGTCTGCCCTGAAGTTTGCCCTGAAGTTTGCACTGACATAAGGTCGCTGATGCTGCGGTTTTCTTCGGCAATTTTTACGGGTGCTTTTGGACTGCTTGCGGAGAACTGCCCGATGTATCGGCGGCGGTCGTCGGTGATGAGCGCATAGACCGATTGCCCGTCAGCAGACCAGACTGGGCGCGAAACAGGGCGGTCAAGAGCGAGTGAAAGCGGTGTCGGTTCGCCGCCTTTCGCAGGAATGACTACAAGCACCGGCTGGTCGTACATGATGTAGTCAGGCGAGGTGGAGCGCGTGTAAGCGATTTTCGTGCCGTCGGGACTCCAGCGCGGCGTGTCGTCGCCGCCTGTCCATGTGGTGAGTTGTTTTTCCTTTGCGCCTGTTTTTGCTTCGATGATCCAAATGTCGGTGTTGCTGTTGTAATCAGGGTCAGGAGTGCGGTTGCTCACAAAAGCAATCATCGTACCGTCCGGCGACCATTGCGGCGAACGGTCATCATAATTTCCGCGCGTGAGGGTGTCAAGTTTTTTGGTGGCAAGATCAAAAAGGTACAAATGCGTTTTTTGCGGTTGCCACAGATAGCCCTCAATGTCTTGTTTGAAGTGATAGCGCTCGGTAACAATCGGTGGTGCGGTTTTGGGCTTTGCCGAATCAAGCGGATTTACGTCTTTGAGCACCAACACAAGTTTTTTTCCGTCCGGCGACCACGCATAATCATTCAAATCACCTTTCACATTTGTCAGACTGAAAGCCTCGCCTCCGCGCCTGTCCAAAAGCCACACTTGGCTTTTTTTATCGGCTCCGCCGCGTGAAGTAACGAAACTCAAATATTTCCCATCGGGACTCCAGTGCGGCGAGCGTTCGCCTTCGTCTTTGGTGTGCGTGAGTTGCAGGGTTTCTTGTCCGTCCCAGCTCACCATCCAGAGGTCGCTATTGCGCTTGTCTTGTGCCGAATCAATGGTGGAAAGCGTGTAAGCAAGCCATTTGCCATCGGGTGAGATTTGCGGGTCGCCGACAGTTTGCAAGCGGTAAAGGTCGGAAGGTTGCAAAGGGCGTTTGCTTGTGCTTTGCGCCACAGGTGGTGTTTGTGCTGTAAGCGTTTGCCAAGAAAATATTTGCAAAAAAGTAGCTGCGAAAGCGATAACCATGGTGGTAGGTGTGCGCATATTGGGTAAAATGAATCGGGTAAAAAAAGATAAAAGTATGATTACGAAAATTTATAATCGACGAGCCGTGAAGGAAGAATGAAGGTTTCCAAGACTGTTCCCTCAAGCGAAAGATGCAGTGCGGTGAGGTTTAAGCCAAAGACTGCGGCAGTGTCAATGTTCCAGCAATTTTCGGCTTCGCGGAATTCGGGTTCGCCTGTTTCGAGTGGTGTATGACCGATAACTTGCAATTTACCGATATTTTTGAGCCGTGAGCGCGTCCAGAGAATGTTCTCCTCGTGGTCTGGCACAAGTGCTTCTTCCACGCTCTTCCAAACGTGCGAAATTCCCGCATGGCTCACAAATACGTGGTCGTTTTCCCAGAAAAGCGGGCGTTTGTTGAGCCATTTCATATCGTCCGCGAGGCGTTCAAGCCGTTCCGGTAGGGCATAGTATTGCGACGTCGTAGAATTTTGCTGGCTGTAAAGCCTTGCTATCGGAGGGGGCGCATTTTGCATCGCATTCCAATATTCCAGCACCATGGCTTCGTGATTGCCCTTCAGAAACATAACGTTTTCAGGATGCTCTTCCTCCAACTGCCGCGCAAATTCTATGGTTTCGGGAACGTATTTTCCCCTATCGGTCAAGTCTCCAAGCTGGATAAGGCGCATGGTTTCGGGCTGCCAATACATTTTCAGCAGAGAGCGGAAGGTATAAAAGCAGCCGTGAACGTCGCCGATGATGAGAAGGGTTTCAGGCATAAATTTTTAGCGTAAAAATTCCCGCGCATCCGCCACCCGCCCGACAACAGCCGTCGCAGCAGCCGTAAGCGGCGATGCAAGCAGCGTCCGTGCGCCTTTGCCCTGACGACCTTCAAAGTTGCGGTTGGAAGTGCTGACGCAGTATTCACCCGCTTTTACGTCGTCGCCGTTCATGGCAATACACATCGAACAGCCCGCCGAGCGCCATTCTGCACCTGCTTCACGGAAAATTGTGTCCAGTCCTTCCGCTTCTGCCTGACGCTTCACCTGCTCCGAACCCGGCACCACGAGCGTTCGCAAACCATCGGCAATCTTACGACCTTTCAGCACGGATGCTGCTTCGCGGAGGTCAGAAATACGGGCATTGGTGCAAGAGCCGATAAAGACGACGTTCACAGGCTGACCCAGTATTGGTGCGCCCGGTGTGAGATTCATGTAGGCAAGTGCTTTTTCAAGTGCTGCGCGGTCGCCTGACGTTGCAGCTTTTGCGGGGTCGGGGATGCGTTGGGTAATACCCATGCCCATTCCGGGGTTTGTGCCGTAGGTTATCATCGGCTCCAGCGCGGTTGCGTCCAGCGTAACAGTGTGGTCGTAGCTTGCGCCGTCGTCTGTGGGGAGGGTTTTCCAGTATGCCAGTTTTTTGTCCCATTCTGCGCCTTTGGGTGCAAATTCGCGTCCAGCGACGTATTCAAACGTTGTGTCGTCCGGTGCGACCATGCCCGCCCGTGCGCCGCCTTCGATGCTCATGTTGGAAATCGTCATGCGTCCTTCCATCGAAAGCGCACGAATGGCAGAACCGGCGTATTCATACACGTAGCCCGTACCGCCTTCGGTGCCGGTTTTGGCGATAATGGCGAGGATAATATCTTTCGCCGTAACACCTTTTTTCAGCGAGCCGTCAATCTGAATGAGGCACGTCTTGGATTTGCGTTGCAAAAGGCACTGCGTCGCCAGAACGTGTCCGACTTCGCTTGTGCCGATGCCAAACGCCAACGCACCAAACGCGCCGTGCGTGGAAGTGTGGCTGTCGCCGCAAACAATCGTCATTCCGGGCTGCGTCGCGCCAAGTTCGGGTCCAATCATATGGACGATGCCTTGTTTGTCGCTCGTGAGGTCGTAGAGCCTGATCCCATGCTCGTTTGCGTTGGCATAGAGCGTCTGCACTTGCTTCACTGCCATTGCGTCGGCGACGGAAAGGTCGCGGGAGATGGTGGGCGTGGAGTGGTCGCAGGTAGCAAGCGTGCGGTCTGGGCGGCGCACCTTCAGCCCACGCGATTTCAGTTCCGAAAATGCTTGCGGCGACGTAACTTCGTGGATAAGGTGCAGGTCTATGTACAGCACTGCGGGGCAGTCCGGTTCTTGCGAGACGACGTGGGCGTTCCAGACTTTTTCAAAGAGAGTTTTGGGCATAGTTTGTTGCATAAATTAAAATGGGAGTTCGTCGGAAATGATGATTTTGCCAAGTTTTATGAGTCTTGAACGGATTGCACCGCTTGTACGGCTATGTATGTGCGATAGTTCTGTTATCGAAACTCCTTCATCGAATTTTTGAGTTAATTGTATATCCTCAGGACGACTCCAAGGTTTTCCAGCATTAACTGGTAGAACCTTTTTATTGGTTGTATTGGGTAAGTGATCAGGAATTTCTATTTGCTCTAAAGCCTTTATTGCTGTAAACAATGCTCTAATAATTTGAGGATGATGATAGATATTATCTTCTGCTAGATTACCTCCTGTGATAGGGTTGAAGCCATTTGCAAGTGATTGAAGAATTTGTAGATGCGTTTTTATTTCCATATCTTACAAAGTATTAGTTGAGATTACCAGTGTATTATTCCATCAATAATTGAATCATTGAAATCCTCAGTAATGATGCAGTCTTCAGCACCAGTAGCTTTGTAGTTTTCAGCAAAATCCATACTCCAAATCCTCTCGAATACTTGCCTCTGTAAGCTCAGGAAAATCCTCGCAAATTTCCTGCACGCTCATTCCCGCCAGCCCAGAATATCTTGCATCGCAATGCGCGTACCGATGATACAAGGTTTCCCGAAGCGAATGTCGGGATTGATGGTGATTATATTTGTATAGTTCATCGTTATTGAGTTTATTTTATTTGAGAGTTTAAGGCATCCAGCCGAGGTGGAATACGAGTTCTGCATTGATG
>JANYDO010000108.1 GCA_025363605.1 Candidatus Kapaibacterium sp. | reverse complement strand
AAGCTACCTCGCGGTCGTGCTTATGGATGCAAAAAAAGTCGGGATGAAATTGCACCGCCCAGCCACAAACAGGACTATTACTGCGAATCATAAAGGGCTGGTACGGCGCAAAGCACATTATCGCTGAGCCTTCCAGAGCATATTCTGAAACGTCGGCTTTGAGTGTGTACGTTCCGCTCTCGATGAGGATAACGGAGTAGTAGTTGTGGCGCTGAAGATGGTCGAAAGAATGATTGTCCTCAAACGAAAAAATCTTAAAAGCAAGATTGCCGTTTTGAGGATTGATAAGCGTGGAAGCCTTTTTGTCGTGCATAATGGGGTTGATTATTGAAGCAACGACTATTTCTTCTGCAAATTCGCGTCGAAGAGTTTGAGAATACGTTTGTATTCGTCCATCCAGCTTGTTGGCTCGCGGAAGCCGTGGTCTTCCACCGGATAGGAAGCAAATTCCCAATTTTCTTTTTTCAGTTCAATAAGGCGCTGCACCAGTCGCACGGCATCTTGGTAGTGAACATTCACATCCACCATCCCGTGACAAATCAGCAACGCGCCTTGCAGACCTGCGGCATGATAAATAGGCGAACTACGACGATAGGCTACCGAGTCATCTTGAGGAATGTTCAAAATTGCCGATGTATAGCCATGATTGTAGTGCGCCCAATCCGTCACCGGACGCAGTGCAGCACCGGCGGCAAAAACGCCCGGCTGGGTGAACATTGCCATAAACGTAATGAATCCGCCATACGAACCGCCATAGATGCCGATACGTTTCGCATCCACGCCGTATTTTTCAACCAGAAATTTTGCGCCATCTACTTGGTCGTCCAAGTCTTTGCCGCCCATAAACCGATAAATTCCCGTTCGCCAATCACGCCCCAAGCCTGCACTGGCACGATAATCTACATCCAGTACGGTATAGCCTTTATCTACAAGCAAGTTGTGGAACATATATTCGCGGAAATAGGTACTCCACCATTTGTGCGCATTCTGCAAATACCCTGCGCCGTGGACAAACACCACCGCAGCACCATTGGCGCGGGATGCTTCGGGCGTATAGACACGAGCCGGTACGTTTGCGCCGTCTCGTGCTTTGAAGGTCAGCACCTCCGGCGCACGCCATGCGTAGCGAGAAAATTCCGGCGAAAGAGATTGTGTGAGTTGCTTGGCATCTGAGCCGCCATCAGCATTTGCTTTATTGGGCATGAGAAAAAGTTCCGGCGGTCTATTGCTGAAGGAATGGAGTACGGCGAGTTGCTTCTCGTCGGGCGAGATGAGCACATCGTTTCTGCCTTCTTTTGTCGTGATACGCGTTGGCGTTCCGCCTTCAATCGGCAGTGAATACAAGTGGTGTTCGCCGAAATGCACTTCGTTGGAGTGGAAGTACCAGCGCTTTTTGTCGCGGGAGATAAACGGCTCATAGACCTCGAAACGACCTTTGGTGAGCTGCACTCTGTTCGTCTTGGTCGCACTATCAGCGCCGACCACGTACAAGTGAGACCAGTCGTCGGCTTCCGATTGAAACCAAATGCGTTTTCCGTCCGGCATCCAACCAATAGAGCCATCGGCAGAACCGAAAGCGCTGATGCCCGGACCGCCAATCCATGCGCTGTCGCGCTGATGGTCGAGAAGGGTTGTAAATTGTACTTTTTCAGGATTCAGCACGACAATCCATCGGTCTTTGTTGTCCTGCGAAAATATTTGCACAACTGCTCGATGACCTTCCTCCGCCCAATACGGACCGGTATAAAAAACGCTTCGCGCTTGCATCTTCGTTTTGGATGTGTCGCCCGGGGCTTTGGTGGGAATGATACCTTCGAGGCTGTCCGATTTGACCTGAAGCGTGGTGTCGCGCACCACGTCGAACACGTACAATTCAACTTTTGCCTGCGGTTCGCCGACTTTCGTGCGTGCCGGAATATCTTCGGTAAAGCCGCTTTCGGTAACAAAATTCGGCACAATCGTCCGCTTTGCTTCCTGTGCGGATTGCGATAAGACAAACGTCACAAACCGTGCATCGGGCGAGAGCGACAGCGCAAACGCATTTTTCTGTCCGATGTAGAACGGCTTTGGTTTTTTTTGCTCAAGAAGTTCTTGATATTTCTTTGCTGCATCGCGGTCATTCTTGCGTTTGCGCAGCACGTCGAAAAGCTCCAGTTGCTGCTTTTCGATTGTCTTTTGCAATTCCGTTTTTGGAGCATCAGGAGTCTTTGCGCCGGAGCGAATGTTGGTTACTTGCCGTTCCAGCCCACTACCAAGGTCTCGAATAAAAATATTCCCCTCGCGTTCAAAAGCGATACTTTGCTCGTTCGCTAAAAAACGTGGATTAAATTCTGCGGAAAGCGTATTGGTGAGCTGTGTTTCGCTACTGCGCTTGATGTCGAGCAGAAAAATATCCCCGTTGCGGCTAAAGACTTTTTTGGTAAAGTCTTTGGTATAGTCTCCGCTTTGCGAGGTGAGTGCTTTGCGTTCATCAAGTGTGGCGCGTCTGGGAGCTGCACCGCGAACACTCACGTACAACGAATCACCGGCATCGCCTTCGCGTCGCCATGTAAAATACAGTCGCTCACCGTCTTCCGACCAAAATGGCGACGACGGTGCAACCCCTATCCACGCCGGGTCACGCATGATAGTCTCGACCGAAAGCCAACCGCGTGTGGATTGCGCAAATGATGCGGATGCTTGGGCAAAAAGAGGAAGAGAACAGATGTTCAAAAAAAGGCAACAAAGAATTGCCTTCAGGGTAGAATATCGTTTCATAGCAGGGGGTAAAAGTGCAAGTGAGTATCGTGAGGCGGCAAACTAAGAACAACGACAGAAATCACCAAACATTCTCACAGGCGCAAGAATTTTTGATAAAAAAATCCGACCGTCCGACCCCGCAAATGCGGGAATCGGACAGCCGGATAAAGAGCAGTTTCAATACGTTTATTTCTTTTTCAGCGCTTCCAATTTACTTTTTGCATTCTCATTGTTCGGATTGAGCATGACGGCTTTTTCGTACTGTTCTATTGCTTGTTTGGTATTACCTATTGCCATATAACCTTCGCCAAGACTATCGAAGAGATTGGAATTTTTCGGGAATAACGTGGTGTTCAGCTTGAAAATCTCTACCGCCCATTCTGCTTTTTTCTCTTTTTGCAAAAGTGCGTAACCAAAGCGATTGAAGAATCCGGGACCCGGCACATCAAAATCGTTTGCTTGTAGCACAGTTTTGTAATTCGTAATAAATTTTTCTATTCCATGCTCCTTGATGTATTTATACATTGCCATCGGCACGGGGAGTGGCATTGGCATAAGAGGCTTACTTTGTACGATGCTGCTTAATCTCACCCCGACTTCTTCGGCAGCTTGAAATTCATCGTTCACATTCGAGCAAACAATAATCGTATAGTCAAGATTGCCAAGCTCTATCACGACAGAATTCCAGCCGGGCAAGCCGCCCGCGGCTGCGCGTCGAACTTTAGGTCTTAGTTCGTTCCAGCTCACCCCGGCTTGTGCTGAATAACGTCCGTAAAAAAGAACTTTACTGGCATTTTTCAATAACCGTTCATCGTTCAGCATGGAGCGCGAAAATAGCAACAAGTCACCCACAGTCGAATACACACCACCCGCAGGTGACGGATGGAAGGTACTACTTATTTGCCGTTCATTGAATTTATCACCGCTCAGTGTAAGCATTGTTCCCTTTGCCATATTAGGTGCAGTCATTCCTGCTGAAAG
>JANYDO010000088.1 GCA_025363605.1 Candidatus Kapaibacterium sp. | reverse complement strand
GAGCTACTGACTCAAGAGGATTGCCAAAAAATTATGGACAAATTAAACAACCGACCTCGAAAGGTGTTGGGGTTCCGAACACCAATGGAGGTATTATTTTCCAAAAACTTACAACTTTCGCACTTGTAACTTGAATTCAAGAGGTATTGTTTTGTCTTTTGCTCCGATAATGAGAAGCCAAAGAATTATCGAAAATTCTCCTGCTGCTGTCAATACCGACGTAATTTGGTTCACCGACGCACGATACTCTGGAAAAAGCAGAGCGATACCACTTTCCAAAACATACCCTACACCGGCAATGATAAGCAACCACCCTAATATTCGAGGGATAAATCCCGACTTTATCACTAATTGACCAAATGGTATCAACCAAAGCCCCCAAAATACTTCTATGATGATTGTTCCATATCTATTCATTTTCAGAAAGAGCATTGCCATCTCTTGCTTCTGCATGAGGTCAAGTGTTGTCAAGACTTCATTTTTGAGAATCAGAAGGGACATACCATTGAATACTTCGAGAATAAAAGCGATGGGAACAGAGACCAGCACTAATGCTACCATCAATTGAGCTTGACGTTTATCTGTTTCTTTGAATAATCGGTAGAGAGCGAGTACCAAAAACACAAATAAGGTTTGGCTGATGAGCTGCCCCACAATGCCCGAACGAAACAACAGTTCATTAGCAAGGATATTATTCGCTGTTGCTGCTGCATTGCCGCGTACCATAATCTGCGAGGCAACATACATCATGCTATAAGCACCGGTAATTGCCAGAAGAAGATACAATACGCCCGCAAAACGTGCAGTTTTTTTGAGAGATGTTCCTGATTCCTTCATAGTATTTCCTGAATGGATAAAAAAAAACATTGTGCAGCATTTATGGAAGCTGCTTATTTTCAGCGCCGTCGCCACGTTCTAAGTTCCGAATTTCCAGTTCGAGTTTATAGATTTCTAACTCGCGTTCACGTTCTTCGAGCATCAAACGCTTTTCGGCTATGCTCAATTCTTGTTGCCGCGTTTGCTCTCGCCGCTCAATAATAGTCAGAAATTTTCTACCCAAGAAAAACCCTGAGATAATAGTCGGAACGCCAAGAAAGACGGTAATAACCATGATGATTTCTGGTAAATTTTCCATTTGAATCCCTCTTGAATTCAAGCCTTGTGTTGTTGGTATAAAATAAGTAATTGTCTTTCGGGGGCAGTAGGCATGAGGTATTATGCGGTTTTTGAGATATTTTGCCCGCCTGCCTTAGGTGGCGCTTTCATCCCATCATCTGGAAGTGGATGAAGAGCGGTCATTGTTTTTATTGTTCCAACAAGTACGGAGAAAAATTCCTATTTGTTGCAATGTGGACATCATACGCATTATTGAGCCGTCGTACAACTTTACTACAGTTGCTTAACAATCCCTTCTCAGCCTCAGCGCATCTTACCTTTTGCACCCTCGACCAAAAAACGCTATTTTGAGCGTACATTCTCAAACGCTCACTGTTCTGCACATACCATGAACATCTCTATCAATCTATCTTTGCGTAGTTATTACGTCATTTTTTCTCTCCTGCTCTGCTTTGTGCCGACCCGCGCCACATCGGGTGAAGACTCTCCTGACAACCAATGGAAAACGGGCAATCGTATTCTTGTGCGCGGTGGCGTTGCAGTACCAATGTTTGGTTTTGCCACGCTTCCAATAACCATCGCTGATTTTACGCCCCAAGAAGGAAGAATGCCTGCGGGCGCAGCTATGCTGGGCGCAACGTTTGGCGTGGGCACGATGTATCGTCTGCATCCAAGCGTGGCAGTGATTGGTGGGCTGGATGTGAACTATAATCCCTACAATACCATCGAAGCAGAGAAAAACTTACGCACGAGCATTGGCGCAATCAATCTTCTGGGACTAAACGTCAATTTATTGTCGTCAGCGTTGGCGAGTATTTTGCAATCATCATCATCCTTTACCGCGCAGCCACACTGGAACGGCACGCTTACGGCGGGTTTGCGGTATGATTTCCAGATTGTTCCGGCTATTCTGAGCGCATACCTTTCGGGTGAAATTGGCGCACTGTACGGGGTGTACCCGCAGACGGAATCAAAAGTAAATATCACCATCCCGCTTTTCAATATCAATGCGGACATTACCAATACTATCAAGCAAAAAAGCGGCTTCGGGTTTGTCTGGGCAGTAGGCGGCGGGCTTTTGGTTTCGGAGCGGGTGAATCTGGGCGTACGCTATCTGGCGGCGGCTCCGACCTACACAAGCAGCATTGCGACTCTCGTGGATTCACGCGGCGGCGCAACTGGAACGCTCACGATTCCGGGCATTGGTCGTATTAGTTCGCAGGATATTGTCGCTTCGATTTTAGGTGCCTTTCCCGAACGCAATGC
>JANYDO010000048.1 GCA_025363605.1 Candidatus Kapaibacterium sp. | reverse complement strand
TTTGTAGTTCGACGAAACAAACAATCGGTTGCCTAACAGCAGCCAAGCGGTCGGGCAGACCGTGTTAGCTTGGGAGATATACAACGGCGTTAGCTGGGTAGCCCAAGAATCCCCTGCCTTCAGGCATGGGGAGTGTCAACTCTTCACCACACGCTGCCGAGCTATACGACCATCCGTTGCCTCCACAACAACCATGTACACACCTGCGCCAAGTGCCGCTACGTTTATCACACCAGAGTTTGTGCTCTCTTCCAACACAACGCCGCCACGCATATCGTACACACGCACTGTGCGCTGACCCACACCACCAATTCGTAATTCCCCATCTACCGGATTTGGGAAAATGTTCATTTCCTGGGATGCCTTTCCAGACTGCTTTCCAGCAACTATTTGCAAAAAATCTATCGGTGCAGCGGTATTCTCCCACGTCCGTTCTGTGCTTTCTTGTCCAGACTGAGAACTGAGCGAGACACTGCTCTCAAAAAGCGAGCGCGGCAGCAGTACGCCGTGCGAACTGCCATCAGGATTCTGTACCAACAGCGAGACCGTCGGGCTGTTTGTCATGAGCCGAAATGACGAGGGAATCTGAACAGTCAGCGCCGTGTCGTTGGCTTGCGAAATCAATGTTAACGGCGAGCTACCGAGCGTAGAGAAAATACCACCAAGAAAATTGATGCCACGAATACGCATCACACCGCCGTTTTGGAGTGTTACCGCCAAAATCGTCGGTAGTGGGCGTCGCTCTATCCGCACCGTCGCTGTCGTGGTTTGTCCGTCGCTGTTGGCGAGGCGCAGCATAAGCGTGATACCACCCACACTGTTTAGCGATGCCGGAACTTCAACAATAGCTTGTGTTGAAGACAAAACAGTGATAAGCGCCGGAGCGCTATTCAAAGATGCTTGTGCCGTGCGAAAAATGTTTGCTCCTGACAGCCGAATGCTGAACATTCGCCCCGATGCCGTCGTAGAAACAAGCAGCGATTCCGCCCGCAAACTCAGCGCCGCACCCTGCGTTATGGTTACGGTGGTCGAAGCGGTCTGCCCGTCTGGATTGGTCAGCGTGATAGTCTTGATGCCAAGCGATTGTAATGTGCTGGGCAACGTTACACCTACACGCGAAGCACTCAGGTTTTGTATGTTCATACTCAGCCCCATTGCGCCGTCACTGATTTGCGCCCGTGCGCCTGCGAGGAAATTGAGACCCGTAATCGTCAAGGTCGTATCACTGCCGATAGCTTGGATAATGGCAGGAGTAAGAGAGATAATACTTGGCGCAGCAAGACGGTTGTACGTCAGCCCCAGACCTCTCATATCCAAACTTGCCCCCAAACCACCGATGAGCTGTACGCGGTCGCTGACGGGAACACCTCCCACAACAGCAGTAATAGTGCCGTCATTGATCACCACGAAGTTCGCTACGGGAATGCCGCCAATAAGCAGCCCTGTCGCACCCGTAAAGCCGGAGCCAGAAATGGTAATGGGCGTACCAAAGCTGAGGTTGCCGGGTGAAAAACTCCCCAGCACGGCGGATTGTGGCGTGGAAACGCCGGAAGCCGCATTACTACTCGCCCCGGCAGACCCAATAAAAGAGCCACCCAAGGTGCTTACCCCCGCAGGCGAAGAGACGATGACAAGTTGCGCCCCGCCTGTGCCGACAGTACCACTACCGACAACGGCGGTGATTTGTGTGTCGCTGTTCACGATGAAACTCGCTGCGGGAGCTCCGCCAAAACTGACTGCCGTTGCGCCTGTGAAGCCTGTTCCTGTGATAACGACGGTCGTGCCGGGGCTAGTGCGGGCGGGGGTGAAGGAGGTGATGATGGGTGCCGGCGGTGGAGGTGGGCTTATTCTGCGGATGCGGTGGTTCAGTTGGTCTACCACAAAAAGATTTCCTGCGCCGTCGCTGCATACGTCAGTAGGATTGTTCAACTGCGCTGCCGTACCAGTAGCATCCAAGAAACCGAACGCACCACTTCCTGCCAGGGTCGTTACAACACCGGTTGCTATCACGATTTTGCGGACGCGGTTATTGAAGCCATCTGCCACAAAAAGGTTGCCTGTACCATCGCTGCACAAGTTGCTAGGATTGTTAAACTGTGCTGCTATACCCGTGGCATCCAAGAAGCCGTTAGTGCTTCCCGCCAGCGTCGTTACGACACCCGTTGCTACCACGATTTTGCGGATGCGGTTATTATTGTAATCCGCAACAAAGAGGTTACCCGCACCATCACTACACACGCCAGTAGGATTGAAAAACTGAGCCGCTATGCCCGTAGCATCCATCAAGCCGGCAGTGCCGTTACCCGCCAGCGTCGTTACGACACCCGTTGCTACCACGATTTTGCGGATACGGTGATTGCCTTGGTCCGCAACAAAGAGGTTACCCGCACCATCGCTGCATACGCCCCAAGCAATGTTAAACCGGGCAGCCGTACCTATGCCATCAGCAAAACCAGCCGTCGCCTGACCTGCCAGCGTTGTTACCACCTGCGCACGGGCGGTATGCAGCAAGGCGGTGTGCAGCAGAAAAGGAAGAAAAAAAACATATAACCAGCGCTGCAATA
>JANYDO010000043.1 GCA_025363605.1 Candidatus Kapaibacterium sp. | reverse complement strand
TCACGTCTTGCCATTTGTTATTGTCAAAGGTCAAAAAAGCGAATTCGGTGCCTACGCCCTCGCGCTGCCAGCGTCGGCGGCAAAAGCCCACCAGCGTTTTTTTGTTTTTCAGCGTCCAGAGCGCAACGGAAAAAGAATAGCCCGCGCTGTTTTCCGGTGTGTTGATGATAAGGTACTTGTTCTTGATTTCGAGCGCTCCGGTGAAGAGTTCCACACCCAACATTTTGGAAGTATCGCTCGAAAACGATGACAGAATAGTTCGGCGCGTCTTGGTGTCGAATGACCTGACGGTGCTTGTTGTTGCGCCGTAGTGCGTGAAATATGCTTCGGGGAGCAGCAAAAAATAATCCACCACCGTTTGCGGTTTTTTGATGGTTTTGAGAAGTTCCGTATCATAGCTGAGAGAAGCAGGATGTGCCGCCCGACCGCTTGCGATGCGGTCTTCGGCATACATTGGTAAGGTGTGTGCTATGACAAGCATGACAAACAAAACAAGCAGCATAAAGCTCGGCACTGTAAATCTGGAAATATGACGTTTTGAAGAGGTATCCATGTTTTATCTTCTCTCTATCAAAAAAATGGTGGGACAATCATGCGAGCACGTACTTTACTTGTGCGCTGCTATTCTAGCCTTTGTGCCGTGAATGATGGGGAAGGTTTAAGCATTGCACAAGCACGGCGCTCCGAATGGCACGGAATCGTTTTCAATGTTATTTGGAACCAAGTACCGTTCGCACCCATTGGCAGATAAACGCCAGTACTTCCGCATTATTCGGCTCGTTGTGCAGTTCGTGGTATCCTTCCGCCCATGTGCGAAACGTGAGTAGTGCAGGCGGCACGTTTTGGGCAAAAGCGGTTGTGGCTACGCATGACGTAAGGCGGTCAGCTTCGCCGTGCATGAGGAGTAAGGGCAGTGTCCATTCGGCGGCGTGCTGAAACGCCCATTCGCCGGAGCTGAGAATATCCATACCAAGCTGTGCCGAAAGGCGGTCGTGCCGAAGCGGGTCGGCAAGGTACGTCTTGACAACAGAAGCATTGCGAGAAATGCCTGTTGCGTCCAGACCGTTTGGCATCGTCAGCGAAGGAACGATGGAATAAAGCAATTTTCCGGCAGCGAGTTTTAATGCAGGCGGCGTAAAAGCGGGACGTAAGGCGGGCGACGTAGAAATAACTCCTGCGAGTGCGGGTTTTCGGCGGAGCGCGAAATTGAGAACGAGATTACCACCCATGCTATGCCCGTAGAGTATCTGTGGGCAATGCGGGAAGCGCCGTGCGGACTCTTTCAGCATGAGCGCAATATCGTCCAGCATGAGATCGTAGTTTTCGCCGTGTCCGCGTGTACCTTTTGCGCTGGCAACGCTCTTGCCGTGTCCGCGTTGGTCGAAGGTTATCACCGCACATTGGGCGTTATTCAATGCCTCTGCTACGTGTGCATACCGCGAGGCGTGTTCTCCCAAGCCATGCACGAGTGCGACTGTGGCGATAGGATTAGGGATATTCCAAAGGTAAGCACAAAGTTGCTTATTGTCGTTGGTGGCGAGCGCGAAGGATTCTGCGGAAGTGGTCATAGATGGCTTTCTGTTTGATTTCCTGTTTGGCTGGAAGAAGGAAGGGAAGATACTCAAAAACCAAACCAAGAGCAAACAAGAATCACCGTACTCTAACAAAGTTGTAGCACACCCTCAAGAGGCATGCTACAATTTGAGCGTCAGTATCGTGATTGAGAAGAAGCCACCTCGCAGGCGTTCTACCGATACTGCTATGATCTACCGCTCGAAAGAGAATAAAATCCTAACAATCCTGCAATCTGCGTTCCGCCTCACGGTTAGGTCTCAGTAGGCGAGAAAATATTATTCCACTGCGGTAAAGCGGTTAAAAGCAAACACGACTGCTCCGGCAACGACGACGTGCATGACATTCAGCCAAACACCCATACCAATCGGAACATTTGGAATCGAGGCAAACGGGCTAATGAATGACAACACGAGCAATGCCACCGCAATAATGTTGAAAATTCGCAAGGGAGCAGATAGAAAGCGGTTCAGCAATGCCAGCACCGCACCTGTCAGAAGTGTCGGGAGGATGGAAGAGATAATGACCGGTATCAGCGATAGTGGCTGATTCGCAGGCTGAATCAAGACCGAATCACTCAGCAAGCCAGTGGCTTTACCGATAAAGAACAAGATAGCATTGACGGCAACCGCAGCAAGAGCAGCAAGCGGGGCAACGGTCAGGAGTCTTGCCGAGGCAATTTTTGTGGTACTCATCGTGGTACTCATAGTAGTAAAAAAATATGGTGAAAAATAGTTATGAAAATTATAGTAATAAAAATAACTATATGGTCAAAAAAAATATCAACAACGATGGCGATACATATTCTGCACGTTAGAATTCTCCTACATACCCTGCGATGGGCAGCCACCGTTCCCACAGCCTGTGCCGTGGGCTTGCAGGTTTTTCATCACGGTGGAAAGTGCTCGGAAGAAAGTGCGTTGCTCATCGGCGGATAAGCCTTCAAAGGCAGCGTCATTAACTGAAATTGCCTGCCGAACGGCATTGCAGCGCATATCTTTTGCTTTTTGCGTCAGATAAATTCTATTGATGCGGCGGTCTATCTGGTCGGGGATGCGCACGATATAGCTTTCCTCTTCGAGTGCGTCCACCATCATGCCTCCTTCGCGCCCGTCGACGTCAGGCGCTTTCACGCCGCGGGCCACGGCCCTTTCGGGTGCGGGGCGGTACTCGTGAGCGACGTAATCAGGAAGGCTTCTTGACCAGCTTCGGAATTATCGAGAGGATAAATTGGGGCAAAGGATTTTCTCACTCGGTCTGAGTCTTGCTTGTTTAGAAATCTCTCAATATGAGATGAGGAAGGAGTTGCAAGAACTTGTTGCACTTTCTTGGATCCAGCAAGCTGAGTCAGAATAGATGGACATTTGATTGCCGCGCTTCTTTCAATTCGGTATCTT
>JANYDO010000027.1 GCA_025363605.1 Candidatus Kapaibacterium sp. | reverse complement strand
AAGCTATCCATTACCCATAAGTCAGGGAGCAAGGAATGAAGCGGGTTACGAGGGAGTAAAATGCTTTTTGGCAGCCAGCCACGTGCGGACAATATCGGTCAAACGGCTCCAACCGAGCCACAACACTTTCACGCCCGGCGCACCATCGCGCTTGCGGGCGAGAAAGCCACCAAGACGGGCTATCAAGATGACTGCTTGCTGCAATGTCGGCGGCTCGGTGGGCAGTGCTTCCTGTGGAGAACTCACCGCATACAGGGCTTGCCATTCATGGCGCTCCAAGACGAGTTCGCACGAGAGTTCGGGCGTTGTCCGAGCAGAATAGGTCAGCCATAACAGCCGCCATGCAACCAGCATATACGTTGCCACCGCATTCTGCAAGCGCGTGATGGTTTCGAGTTGTAATTTCTCAATGCCACACCCGCTTTTGAGCGTGTAGTGAAAGCGTTCAATCAGCCAGCGACAGACGTAATAGCCAACAATCGTCGAAGCCTCCTCCACATTGGCAATCGGTACTGTGGTCAAGAGTATCCATTCGATTGGCTCCGGCTCTTCCTCGCCTGCGTTCTGTGGCGACGGCGCATTGCTTGATGGCGCATTGCTTGATGGCGCATTGCTTGACGGCGCATTGCTTGACGGCGCATTGCTTGACGGCTCGGCAATTTGACGGGCAACCACCAGTTGTATCTCCACACCGCCTGTGGTCTTGCCCGGCGGCAGAATGGTGATGCTTGCATAACCGATGCCAACACGAACAACGCGCTCTTGTTGGCTGTTGCTATGACCGATGCGCACCTCGCGTTCACCCGTCAAGGGAAGTGTGGCAGCATACTCCTTGATGCGCGTCTTGACGAGCGTATCCTCCGCCGAAACCGACGGCGCAATAACGCGGCGATTCTGTCCCAGACGCACAAGCAGATGCCCATTCCGAGGGCGCTCGGCAGCAAATATCTCGAATATATCACATTCGCGGTCGCCCACCATAACGACCTCCGTTGTTCCGCCATCGGTGAGGATTTCATTGGCGGCTTGGGCAGCACGAAGCCACCGCGAACTTTCTTTTTCGGCAAACGGTTTCTTCGCACGCTCTTTGGATTTCCCATAGTCCTGATGCGGGCGCGTCCAAAGTTCTGCCGAGAGAACGCCCAACGGTACACCCGCGGTACTGACCGTTAGAACACTGTGGGCAAGGAAGCCGCTCGTGGTCTTGGTATGCAGATATCCCGCACCCTTGACCTTCGGATGCTTCGTAAAATCCACGTCCGTCGTATCGGTCAATGCCAGTACCCGTGAATGCTCGCGGCAACGAACAAGCGTTTGGGCTTTGTGCGGCGCAAGAATCTTCGACGCACTCACTTTTTTGTGCGAAAAAAATTATAGGTTGCTTTGCTGGCTGCCCATGAGCCAGTGCTCAGAGGAATCGACGCTGTCGGTTTCTCCGAAAACGCCGTAATAATACTGCCCAGACGACGGCTTAAACGCTTGTCGCCAAAGTCTGCCGCGAATACTTCATCGTTTAACCAGGATGTTTGCATCGTTCAAAAAAATGTTTTCTGTGAAAAAAATTGTATCGACTCTTCTCGAAACCGCTTCAGCTCGCCATTGCAATATACCTTTTTTCGATGACAAGATATGGGTAATGGATAGCTTGACAAAGGGGGCGACGAGCGCAGCGAGTGGGGGATTTGTCGAAAGGCGCATAAAATCTAAATCCCCCGTTCCCCCTTTATCAAGAGGGGGCGAATGAGTAAGACTCGATACATCATGCAGTTACGCTTAACTTAATGACATTGTTCCTCAAAGCGACCTTTCCTTGTTCATACCCAGCTCGTATTTGCCGATAGCATCAGGTACGAAAAGTGGTGTGGTGTCATTTGTGCGGTAATTTGTAAATTTGAAGTTGGGGAATAGATTTCAACATCATATTTCATCATCCATTCGGAGAATGTTTATGGCAACAAAGACCGCACCCGCCGCAGCTATCTGCCAACTCAAGGTGACGCTGCTCGGCAGCAAGCCCCCGATTTGGCGACGCATCGAAGTCGAAATGGCAACACCGCTTCCTATATTGTCACGCATTCTGCTCCGAACAATGGGCTGGAAAGGCGGGCATTTGTTTCAATACCGCGTCGGGAAAACCTTTTATGGCGAACCGGTCGGTGATGATTTTGTTGATATGCGCGATGAAAGCAAGTACAGGCTTGCCGACATTCTCCCGAAGGAAAAATCGAAAGCGATATTTGAATATGATTTCGGTGATAGTTGGGAGCATGAACTTGTGGTGGAAAAGATGTTGGAGCCGGAAGCGGGCGTAAAATATCCGCGCTGCACTGCTGGCAAGATGGCGTGTCCGCCTGAAGATTCCGGTGGCGTGTGGGGCTATGCAGAACTTGTGAAAGCGCTCAAAGACCCCGAACATCCCGAACACGAAACCTACGTGGAATGGCTTGATTTAGAAAGCGGCGAAGATTTCGACCCGACGGACTTCAGCATTGAAGAAGTCAATAAACGCTTGAAAGCGAAGTAATGACTGAAACGACACCGCATAAAAACACGCTTATCGGGATGGTTCGAGAGAAGCGAGACGTTACGATTGCCCAAACGGAGCATTGGTATCGTATTCCCGTGAGGAGTGCGCCGGAGATGGTAAAGTCCGATGCACTTACGACGCTCGCGCTGTACCAAACCAAAGCCTTCGGCGACGATAAATACACCGTGCGTTGGTGGGGCGATGTGGAGCGCATCACGATCAAAAAGCGCTTGGAACTGTTGCCCGAAGAAGAAGCACATCCCCGTGCCGAAGAGCCGTATTACATGATACAACTGCGTAAGCCGTTGCAAGAACTTTCCAAGCCGATTGTCAGCCCGATTCCGCGTCGCAATCCGTTTATCACGACCACGCGGGAGCGCCTCAGGAACGCAAAAGATTTTAACGACCTCTTCTGCGGTTCGCCGCTTGAAGAGCGCTTGTGGTTGGCGTTTCGTGCAGCAGGGATTCCCGTGCAGCGCGAATTTATGGTTTCCAGAACTGTCTCGAAGAAAAAGAGTATTTTCTACCTAGATTTTGCGCTGTTTTGCAAGGATATGAACATTGCGATAGAGTGCGACGGCGACACCTACCACAACGCCCCGGAAGACATCGAATACGACAAAGACCGCGACGTAAAAATTCAGAATATGCGGTTTGTGGTTTATCGCTTCACGACGGATAAAATCGTGAATCATTTCGACGAAACCGTACGGCACATCAAGCAAGCCATCAAAACCTACGGTGGCGTGGTGGATGCGCTGAATCCGGCAAAGGTGGTGTATATGCCGACGGGTAGGGATTTGGTGGGGCAGCAGGCGCTTTTTGGGTGATAACTCGAAATTATCAACGCAAAATGGAATAATCATTTACAACCTTAGCCAAGTGAATAACCTATGTCTATTCTCATAGATACAGTGCGAATAAGTAATTTTCGTTTATTCCGCAATATCGAAATTTCATTGTCTCATTTTACCTTGCTTGTTGGGATGAACAATGCGGGCAAAACGTCACTACTTCGCGCATTACAACTTGCGTTTAATGGAACTCGCTCTATGACAGAAGACGATTTTGCGATTGGTGCAGAGGAAAAAAGGATTGTTATTGATATGCGAATTATTCCCGTTGATGATGAAAGCAAGAGGGTCAAACAATTCAATGAGCAGTGGCTTGATAATTTCGGTAAAGCTATTTCTCAAGAGGCTGATGACAAAGATTTTGTTGCTTTTCGCACAGAAATTACTTTGAGCCAAATTACCAATACCATTGAGATAGAGCGTTCTGTGCTTAGTCAATGGCAAGAATGGGATGATAAAGATGCGTGGAGTAAAAGTGCCGTGAATAAGGAACGGTTACAACTCAAACCGTTCCATTTCCACTTCAAAGAAGCACAACGCGATATTCAAGAAGACCTGCGTTCACGCTCGTCGGATGTTGGGCGGTTGCTGGCAAATTTGAAATTTGATGAAACCAAACAGGAAGAATTAGAAAAACAAATCAAAGAACTCAACGAAAGTGCTGTCGGAAGTAGTGAAGATTTATCGCATTTACGAAACCATTTAGAGCAGTTGCAGGTCACTATCGGCAATAGTGCCGCAACAGTCGAAATTACGCCGTTCACAAAAAATCTGCGCGATTTGGCGAAAGGTGTGAATATCCACCTTCAAGATAATGATACAAATAGTTTGCCGCTTGAATATCACGGTATGGGAACGCGCTCATGGGCTTCTTTACTTGCCTTTGGCGCATATATTTCCCGTCAGGCGGAAAAAGCTGTGGAAGAAAGTGAACTACATTATCCGATGTTGGCATTAGAAGAGCCGGAAGCACATTTACACCCTAACGCTCAGCGTACACTCTATCAGCAACTGCGTCAAATGACGGGGCAACAAATTGTCAGCACACACTCGCCGTTTATTGCTGCACAGTGTACACTTGAAGAACTACGTTATTTCTCGAAAACCAAAGAAGGTGGATTCATTCGTACACTTGATACGAACAGCCTTTCCGAAGAAGAAC
>JANYDO010000503.1 GCA_025363605.1 Candidatus Kapaibacterium sp. | reverse complement strand
AATTTTGCACACGTCGCTGCGACCTCACGAGCAATAGATTTCTCTAGCACGATGGCAATGTACTGGTCAATGTTCGCAGCGGTCGGCGTGTCGGCTTGAAGCCGCACGATACGAATCATTCCGCCGATTTGCTCCAGCTGTCCGTTCTCACGGATTTTCTCGTTCAACGTCACAATGTCAACAGCGGTGCTGCTTTTCAGCATTGACAGCATCGTATCAAAAATGATGCGGTTCGCCTCGTGGTAAAAATGCTCCGGCGTGAGTTTCTCGCTGGCGATAAGCAGCGCTGTTTCGGAAATGAGGCAAGCACCAAGCACAGCGGCTTCGGCTTCGGTAGAACTGGGGAGGGGTTTGTTTTCTAACATGATTTTTTGGGGATTAGGTTGTTACTGGATTTGCTCTCCATCCTGCCGGAGCCTGCGTTATCGTCGTGTTTCTGGCGGCAGGGGAGGATGTAGTTACGCGAGGAGCCGTGCGAGCTTGCAGCGACTCGTTCTTGAGCCAAACTTTCAACTGCGGGAATGGGCTTTGCCACTTTGCCGCGCTCTCGTGAGCATCGAATTTTTCTGCCACATCGCGGATGGTCTGCGGAAGGTACTGCACGAGCAGTTCTTCTGCTTGTTCCGCCCTGAGCGGGTTCTTCATCTTGCCGAGCGTCGGCAGCTTCCGACAAAACTCCACGATTTCGAGTGCTTGTGGGCTTACCACAGGGGCGGGCGGCGGCGGGACAGCGCTCTTCTCCTCGCTCCGCTCGGTGGGGATTTCCTCTGGAGGGTTGGGAGGATTTTGCCTAGATATAGATTTATCTATATCACTAATACTCTTACTAGGTGTATTTTCCGTATGGAAAAACCCGTCTTTCGCTGCGTTTTCCGTGCGGTTATTGTCCTTCCTTCCGCGTTCTCCAGCGCGATACTCTAGTAAATCCCGCAAAAGCACCTCTAAAAACGGGGAAAACAAAACGCCTTTTTTATCTTCGGAAAACTCCGCTCCTTGTGGATTTTCCATGCGGAAAACGTTTAATTTGCATCCGTATTCAACTATTGCTTTTAGGGTTTCGGAGCTTGTACCAAAGTCTCCGGCAAGTAATTCTGCCTGCATTTCGCTCCATTCCAAGCGCATATATTCCGAGCCTGTCAAAAACTCCAACAGCATGACAGTAATTGCGTAGCCCTCAATACCGAAGCGCTGCCGGATAGCTTTGATGGGGAGTTCGTTTCGGAAATCTCTTGTATGTTTGAAATGCTCGGCATTCGTTTTTTTAGGTCGTGCCATACATATATTCGTAAGAGTGCGAAAACAAGACGGGATGCTGCTTAGAACGCCATGTTTCTGTCAGCAACCCGTCGTAATGCGCACGGTTAATGAGATTCAGCGCCAGCGTATCTTGTGTTCTGTCGCTGTGGTATTGGGGCAATGGCAGGGGAATAATCCCAAACTTCTCTCCGCAATACCGGGTCCGACGTGTCAATTCCGAAATGTGCAATACCTTGTCTGTACTGAACACGCATTGCCAGAAAACCGCTTCTTCCATGATGCCCTCGAAAAAATTTGGTGCTTCCATTTTACGCGGAGGCTGCGCTGTGATAGTCGCAGCCTCCGGCATTTGTGGTTGCACCTCTACTGAGGTTGTCTCTGGAGCGTGTGATACCGAAGCAGGACTGGCAGCAGTGGTCTCGGTGTTGTGCTTCGACCGAAACATTGCGAACTGTTCATCAAGGCGCTTTCGCGCACGAACATCCCTATCGCTGCTTGCCAGTAGTTGTTCCATATTAGTAAGGTCTGTCGTCATCTGTTGGTGGAGGAATGACTTCCGCTTCGACAATTCGTGAAGTGTTTCGCGGCACATTGACGTTGCCTGTTGACGTGGGAAACGGAACGAAATCAGAAGCAGCGCTCCTTTCAGGCAAGGCTGCTACGGGAGGTCTTCCCCATTGAATATCGTCGTGTGCTGGCGGCGCAGGAGGCAGCACACGCTGTTTCTCCACGTGGCTTTCGACCATTGCCTGCCGTTGGTAACGTTCCGGCAGCTTGGATTGTACATCCGCCAGCACAGTATCTTTGAACCACAACGTGCGTTTGCTGTAATCCTTGAGCACCGAACCGTCATCTTTCCTCAGTTCTTTTGGAGCAGGCATTTCCTCTTCCTTGTATTTCCACGAGAGGTACATTTTGTTGTGGTACACCTGCAAACGTGCTTTCTTGTCCTTTTCAACTATCATCAGTCCGATAACACCAAATTTTTCATGCTCAACGCTGGAGAGACAGTTCAAAATCGTCATCGCATAACCGCCATTGAAGCTGGTTTGGAACATAAATTCCTCACCCGACTCATGGTCGATGAATTTCATTGACAGTTTTGGTGCGGGTTTGTTCTCAAATGTTGCGTTGATATAATCAATACCGACAAGAAAACCACTGACACTCTGCGTCGTAAACGCCTCTTCCACTTGCCGTTTCACTGAAAAAAATGACGTGTCTTTTTTGATTGACACGTATGTTGGGGTACTAACATCTCCGAAGCCCATAACTTTATTTGATTTTGATAATTATTGAAATTGTTTGTTGGACGCTACGAGAAGTAGCGCCGCTCTATTGATTCATTGCGCTCTCTGCGCTTCGCGTCCTTGCGCCATGCAGCTATGCCGGCACAGATGAACGCGAAGCCCAAGAGAAAAAGTATTGTTTCGGTCGGATTCATTGGAACAATGGTTCTGTATCGGCATCAATAACACATTCGGGTATCGTTGAGAAGATGATACCGCTCGTAGATTCCAAGAAGCGTTTAAGGAAGTCGTCAAGTTCTTCTTTCGTTTTTTCAACAGCTTTCACCATTTCAAATTCCGTCGCAAGATGACCACGCTGCTGAAGGCTATACACCAGCGCAACCTCACCCAGACCGCGCACACAGTCGTTTAACTCGTCCGAAAGATGGGCATGGCTTTCGATTTCTATTGAATCTTTCACCAAATCGTAGTATTTTCGCTGTGCCTTCTCAAGGTTCAGTTTTACTTGTTCCGGCGAGAATCGCACCAAACGAAGTTTCGATTTTGACTGCTTGATGTAATTTTGCGCAGTCATTTTTCTTACAACACTAGACATAGAATACCTTTCACCTAAAGGTTTTGGAATTGCCGCCTGACTATTACCAGTAGTCAGGCGGCTTTTGTTTGCAGCGACAGAGAGACTCGAACTCTCATTCCTCAGCCGTAAATGGGGAGGTTCTACCGATTGAACTATATCGCTGACCTGCGTTACGTGTATTTTTCAGACTGGCGCAGCCCAGCCCCTAATCCTATACACTAGGATTGTAGCGGGTGGAGGAGTTGAACCCCCTATCTTCGGCTTATGAGACCGATGAGATGACCGTTTCTCTAACCCGCTAAAAATTCCCCTACAAGTTGTGTCTGTGTGTTCAGGAGTAGTCATTATGCTGCATGACTTGTGTGCCCCCTCTTTCGTGGTATGAAAACTTTCCGTGCGTCTAAGAGTTTGTCTATTTCCAAATACCGTGCGCCGGACGCTTTGCCTATACTTTCCTCACCATCCATATAGCCCTTGGAGTGCATTCTGTCTTCGAGTTTGAGCAAATGCTCCGTGTGATTTGCCGTCTGCGGCTCCTTGATTACATACCAACCTAGTGCATCGCCACCGTAGGGTGCAGCCACCGCACACGCAATCCGTGTGTTTGTTTGACGGTGTACCACGTAGCCACGCTTCAACACGTTATTCATACGCCCTCCCACGATTCTTCCGGTATCGGATGCTCCATCATTTTCTCAAGAACGCCACGCAAAAACGTGAGTCGGCTGCTACGCCTATTGATGCGCCCCTGAAAGTGCAGCCACTCCCGCGAACCAAATGGATAGCTGTCTCTACGCACATAGAAGAGTTGTATTTCTCTCTCTACATCGGAAATATCCTTGCGCTGTTGGTTTATCATTGCTGCGCCTACCATTGTATGCCTCGTGTAGTTGTTGTTGTAAAAAGGCGCGGCTTGTAGCTCATGCCCAAAAATAGAGTTAGTGCCGTACAGCATAGATTTCACGCACACAAACCCCATCGCCGCGCTTGTTGTTCATATCGCCAAAGGTGGCTAATCGTAGTGGTCGATAATGCGCCGGATTGCCCGCTCGTTCAGCTTTTGCTGCACAAAATCTACCAGCCTCCAGAATAGCTTGTTGAGCAGCAGCGCTGCTGCAATGGCAATGAGACAAAGCGTCAAGATTTGAAGCGGTTTCATGCGCGTTTCCTTTTCATGGCGTAGTTCGCGGCTTGCATTTCGATTTCTCTGCCGTCAGCACGACGATTATTAAAAAGCCAAGCGTCAAGGTCGGACTTGCGAAATTTCAAGCCACCACGTTTGAAGGAGGCAATTTCACCGTAGCAGCTTTTTGTGTAGAGCGTCTGCTTTGCGATGTTCAGGTATTTTGCGGCTTCGGCAACACCAAGCACCATGTCTTGCTCTATTTGCTCCGTAGCGCGTTCCCGTACCAGTTTGCGTACTTCATCTTCGATGAGCGACTGCAAGAGCGTTTCGGGAATGGAGATTTGGAGAGTAACGTTTTGCATGGTTTATAGCTCCAAGACTGTTTCACGTTTGGAAACCTTGATTTTCAGGCGTTGCAGCCCACATTCTTCATCATACTGAGGAAACGTCAGATTTGCCGTCATGCCCAGCGCCCGCACGTCTATCAGCGCTTTGTTGAGTTTGGTGATAGCCTCTTTGAGGTTGTCAAGGACTTCTTTTTGTGTGGGTTTCATAGCGCTACCGCTCCCGTTTGGTATGCTTCTTGTTGGGACTCAACGTAACTTTCGAGGTCGTTTTCAGTACCCAGTCGGGTAAAAAACTCCGAAAGTGCTTGCTCGGCAATGTCGGAATGATTCAGTCCGTATTTTGCTGCGGACTCTTTTAGTTCCCGAATCATTCCCAGTGGCAGCGAAAAAGAAATGGATTCTTTCTTCTCCCATTCCTTTTTCTCTTTGAGAAATTTCAACTTTTCCATAAGTTTTTTGTGTTAGGTTTCTCGTATATTCCTTGCGAGGTATCTGGGAACAAAAATAAGATAAAATTATCTGTTTGTCAAGATATTTTTATCTATTCAAGATAAATTTTTATGAATGCTATTTTACAAAGGCTAGAAACCGCTATGAATCTTCATTTTGAAGGTTCTCGTGCAAATCTTGCCAGAGCAATCGGCAAGCGACCTGATGCCTTGAATCAATATTTTTCAAAAGGTAGCATACCGGGTGGTGAAATTTTAGCGGCGCTTTGGCAAGTAGGCATCAGTGCAG
>JANYDO010000556.1 GCA_025363605.1 Candidatus Kapaibacterium sp. | reverse complement strand
GAACTTTTTTTCTAAATATGTGTACGGTACTGAATGTTTTTTTACGATTCCTATTGCCGTTTTTACAAAATCATCTGGTTTTTCGGATTATTGGAATAATGGCAATAGAAAATATGCCGAAATTTAACAAAAAACGTTAATTTGCCTACCTAAACAGTTACCGAAAAATTTAATTTTTCAACGTTTTTCAACATCAATTATGCTTACAATAAAAGTATCTCCAAGAGTAAAGAACACATTTACTCTTTTAGCTGAAAAGGATCGTACAAAGCTGGAGCGAGAGATCAATACGCTGCTCAAAAACTCAAGAAATACGTTGCCATCTGGTAGTAAACAGCTCAAGGACAAAGATGGCTATTTCTTTATCAAGAAACCAAACTACTACATAGTATTCAAATATGAGGGAATAAGACAGAAGGAGATAATACTTGAAGATATTGTTTCTACCGAGCATCTCCAGTTCCTTTTCGGAGAGAAGGTAGTTAAACCAGCAACAAAGAAAGCTGTGGTTAAACCAGCGACAAAGAAAGCTGTGGTTAAACCAGCAACAAAGAAAGCTGTGGTTAAACCAGCGACAAAGAAACATTAAAAGCCCTCAGAATACCCGCCCTTTTCTGAAAACTATGCAACTTCCTAAATTCTCTTTTAATATATCTGCACTTGATGGCCAGCTAAATGATTTTGAAAACCTTCTTTCTTCAAAAGACGAATTAGATGAGGAAAAGGACATTTTGCCGTTCTTTAAGAAGCGAGATCATTTATCAGCATATATTGCTTCGTGTGTTTTCCCTCTTCCAGCATTCGACAGGCTCAAGCACGAATTTGATATCTCAGGCGAGTTTCGAGCAGACCTTGTCGTTGGTGATTCAGCAAAGAACCGATATTGTTTTATTGAATTTGAAGATGCAAAGCGTAATAGTATTTTCAAGGTGAGCAACAAAAAACGTAGTATTGTGAAATGGGCGAGGCGATTTGAAGAGGGGCATAGTCAAGTTATTGATTGGTTTTGGAAATTGGATGATTTGAAAGGAACGAAGACAGCTAAGTCTGTCTTGGGAGAATCACCGAAAATTTATGGTATTTTGGTTATTGGTCGAGATTGCTACCTCGAAAAGCCGCAGCAAGAACGTCTGAAATGGCGTACAGAGAATGTGCGGATAAATGGAGAAGCTATGATTTGTCTAACATTTGACCAGTTGTACCAAAATTTATATGAAGGGCTTCAAATAGTCAGAAATTTATCTTCATCTCTATAAATTATGGCAGATAAAACGGAGATAAAAATCATCAAGTATTCTGTCCTCATCTGCGGCGCAGGCAATATTGCGCATCGCTTCGACACGCCGGAGGGCGACGCAATTTTTACCCACGTCAAAGGTTTTCTGCGGCATGGCGGCTTTCGTGTTGCGGCAATTATTGACGAACAACTGGAACGCGCCGAAGAAGCTGCTCGCATTTGGAACATTCCGCGCTATGGTCGGTGTTTAGACGATATACGCGATGGCAAGTATGATGTGGTCAGCATTTGTACTCCCGACCACACCCACGCGCAGTATTTGCGCGACGCGCTCACGCTCCAGCCCAAACTGGTTCTTTGCGAAAAACCCCTAAGCGCTAGTATTGAAGAGGCATCTGCTCTGGTGGAGCTTTATCAAAAGCACGGTGTTCACTTGGCGGTAAATTACTCACGGCGCTGGCTGCCGGATTTGCAGCGCCTTAGCGCACAAGCGCTTTCGGGCGAGTTTGGCAAGGTTGTGTCGGCACGGATGAAGTATTACAAAGGTTTTTTGCACAACGCCTCGCACTTCGTGGATTTACTGGCAATGTTCACTAAGCCCGATGTTCTCGGTGGTGCAATTCTTCACAGCGTTCAAGATTACACGCCGGACGACCTGACCATTTCCGTCGCAGCCCGCATGGAATCAGAGATTGCAGGCGGCAGCACGTTTCCCGTGATGATAGAAGGTTACGACACGCACCAAATGTCGCCCATTGAGTTGGAAATCATTTTTGAGAAAACAGCTCTCAAATTGGAAGAACTGAACGGTTCGTATCTGACGATAGCAAATCTCCGCGAGAACGAGACGTATCCGGGCTTCTTCGAGTTCTCCGAACGGACGACAGCGCGGATAGATGCTTCGGAGGCAATGCGTGAGGCTATTGCGGCAACGTATAGCACGCTGCATTCCGCCACAGCACTCGCATCCACAGGCGCAACGGCGCTTGAAACCTTACGGCTTTGTAAACGTATGCAGTCTTTTTCCGCAGTCTGAATCAACAATTCCATCTTGAGTTCAAGTTGTAAGTGCAACGATAGTTCTTAGAACAAGCGTAGATACTGACGAAACAGAGAAATAAGTCGAAATTCTACAAGCAAGATTTGGCAAGATAAATTTTATTAGAAGATTCTTCTAATGACTCTAATTTGGCACGTGAAAATCCCCAATTACAAAGAAATTACATAAGGTACATTAGAGAAATTTTGCGACAAACAGGGCTAACGGTTGAGGAGCTACGTTCTGCCCTGTAATTTTTGAATAACTCCTGTTCTTACTTTTTAAGGATATTTTCATGTCTGCGACAATCGCAACCAAAAGCAAACTCGCCATCCACGGCGGCACACCCGTTCGCACTGAACTTTTTCCGGCGTACAACACCATCACCGATGCCGAGAAAAAAGCCGCGATGGAAGTACTCGACTCCGGTAATCTCTCCCAGTTTCTGGGCTGCTGGATGGATGACTTCTTTGGCGGACCCAAAGTGCGCGAGTTCGAGGAAAAATGGTCAAAAATGTTTGGCGCAAAGCACACCGTCAGCGTAAATTCCAACACGAGCGGCTTGTTTGCTGCTGTTGGTGCGGCGGGCTTGGGACCGGGCGATGAACTCATCGTTTCGCCTTACACCATGAGCGCTTCGGCTATTTGTGCGCTGGTCTATGGCGCAGTACCGATTTTTGCTGATATTGACCCTGACACGTTTACGCTCGACCCCAAGAGCATCGAAGAGCGCATCACGCCGCGCACGAAGGCGATTATGGTGGTGCATATTTTCGGTCATGCGGCGGATATGGATTCGATAATGGCAATCGCCCGCAAGCATAATCTCATCGTCATTGAAGACTGTGCTCAAGCGCCGCTTACGACCTACAAAGGACGTATGGTCGGTACGATTGGCGATATGGGTGTTTACAGCCTGAACTATCACAAGCACATCCACACCGGCGAAGGCGGCATGGTAACGACCAATAACGACACCTTTGCCGAAAAAATCCAGCTTATTCGCAATCATGCCGAGACTTCGCTTCGAGACAAGGGCATGAGCGATTTTACCAACATGATTGGTTTTAATTATCGCCTGACCGAGATGCAGTGCGCTATCGGTAGCACACAGCTCGACCGCTTGGAAGCCTACGTTGCCGAACGCATTGAGAACTGCCATTACGTTGCTGGCAAACTCGCACAACTGCCCGGCATCACGCCGCCTGTGGAGCGCGACAGCCGCCACGTGTATTACGTGCAAGCCTTCAAATTTGACGAAGCTGTTGTCGGTGTGCATCGTAACGCTTTTATCGAAGCTGTTTCTGCGGAGCTTCCCAGCGCTCACTTGCGCGAAAGTACGGGCAAACTCATTGGTGCAGGCTATACCGAACCACTTTACTTGCAGCCGATGTACCAAACGCTGCAAGGCACAAAATGCTCCTTCAACTGTCCGCGTTACGACGGGAAGCCGAATTACGGTAAAGGCTTGTGTCCGGTGACGGAAGATATGCACTACAACAAGCTCTTCACGCATGAATATATGCGTCCGCCGATGACCCGTGCCGACCTTGACGATTTTGTACACGCATTCGAGAAAGTGTATGAGAATCGTTTCGACCTCGTGTCGAAAAATGGAAAACACTGATAAATTTTCGTTATATTTTGCGCTCATCGTATGGTCTTGGGCTGTACGATGAGCCTTTTTCATTATTCTACCGTCTATGAAAATCCTCTTACTCGAAAACATACACGACTCCGGCGTGCAAATCCTGAAAAATGCCAATTTTGGAGAAACCGTTGAAATAGAAACACGCAAGCAAGGGCTTGATGAAGACGACCTTATCAAAGCACTCGACGGCGTGTCGCTTCTGGGAATACGTTCACGGACACAAGTAACAGAGCGCGTTCTGGACAACGCTAAGCATCTACAAGCAATCGGAGCGTATTGCATCGGCACGAATCAAATCAATCTCGATGCTGCCGCTTTGCGCGGTATTCCCGCCTTCAATGCGCCGTACAGCAACACGCGGTCGGTCGCCGAAATGATAATCGGCGAAATTATTTTTCTGATGCGTGGCTTGTACAACAAGATTTCGAGCCTTCATGCCGGAGAGTGGATAAAATCTGCCGTCGGCGCACGGGAAGTTCGCGGGAAGAGTTTGGGTATTATTGGCTTTGGTAATATCGGCTCGCAAGTGTCGGTGCTTGCCGAAGGGCTTGGAATGCGGGTGTATTACTACGACGCAGTAGATAAACTCAGCATTGGCAATGCCGTAAAAATGTCTTCGCTGGAAGAAGTTCTACGTGTAGCGGATGTCGTGACTGTCCATGTGGACGGCAGCCCTGATAACGCCAATCTCATGGACGATGCGCAATTTACCATGATGAAAGACGGAGCGCACTTTATCAATCTCAGCCGGGGACACGTGGTCAGTCTTGATGCACTGCACAAACACTTAGCGTCGGGCAAAATTGCGGGCGCTGCGCTGGATGTATTTCCCGTAGAGCCGGCAGGCAACGAAAAAACATTTTCCTCGCCGTTCCAAAATATGCCGAACGTCTTGCTTACGCCCCACATTGGCGGCAGCACCGAAGAAGCGCAATACAACATCGGCGAATTTGTGTCCGGCAAGCTCGTGGAATATATGATGGCTGGCAGCACGTTCTCCGCCGTGAACTTCCCGCGCATACAGCTTCCGTCGCTCAAGAACACGCACCGCCTCTTGCATATTCACCGCAACGTGCCGGGCGTTCTGTCGCAACTGAACAGCATTTTTGCACGGAACTCCGTCAACGTCGTTTCGCAATATTTGGGCACTGACCCGACAATTGGTTACGTTATTGCTGATGTGGATAAGGAGTACGACGCATCGCTCTTGGAGGATTTGCAAAACGTGAGCAATACAATTCGTGTGCGGATTCTGTACTAAAATTTTTCTCTCTACAACTCACCATTCACAACTCAGAACTCAACATTATCTTTTCATGCTTCGTATTGCTATTCAAAAATCAGGACGACTCACCGAAGAATCGCTGGAACTCATGCAGGAATGCGGCATTGACTTCGGCAAATCCGGCGGCAAACTCAAAGCCACTGCCTATAATTTTCCGCTCGAATTTCTTTTTTTACGCGACGACGATATTCCCGAATATGTAGCTGATGGCGTAGCTGACGTGGGCATCATCGGCGAAAATGTGATTGCCGAGGAACGTGCTTCACTCATGCGTCCGGTGGAAATCATTGAGCGTCTGGGTTTTTCGCGCTGCCGTTTGTCGCTGGCTGTACCGAAAGGTGCGGCATATAATTCTGTTCAGGATTTGCACGGGAAGCGCATTGCTACATCGTTTCCTAATATTCTGAAGGAATTTTTGGCGCAACACGATGTTAATGCAGAAATCCACGAAATTAGCGGTTCGGTAGAGATAGCGCCTAGTATTGGGCTTGCAGAGGCGATTTGCGATATTGTCAGTTCCGGCTCGACACTGCTCAGTAACGGACTTATGGAGGTGGAAACAATTTTTCGCTCGGAGGCGGTTCTTATCTCACGCCCGCTTTCCGACGACAAACAGCGCATTGTAGATGACTTGCGCTTCCGTATTCAGTCTGTGGGGCGAGCAAAAAAAACAAAATATATCGTCCTGAACGCGCCTAATCATGCACTTGAGACAATTATTGGTCTGTTGCCCGGCATGAAAAGCCCGACCGTTACGCCACTTGCCACAAGCGGATGGAGTTCGGTTCATTCGGTTGTGCCGGAAGATACATTCTGGGAAAGTATCGGAAAGCTGAAAGAAGCTGGTGCGGAAGGCATTTTAGTTGTTCCGATTGAAAAAATGATTTTGTAACGACAGGTGGTTTGGAAACCTCCCCTGTGAAAGCTAGAAACATCACTCCGTCATACCGACGCAGGTCGGTATCTATATCGAAAAACACAGTACTGTGCGCTCCCAATGGATGCCGACCTACGTCGGCATGACAGAATTTTCCAACTAAATCCAATTGGAGTTGATTGGAGCCGACGACTGTATCGCAATAGTTTATTCACTACCAAAAAACTACTTCACTACAACTATGAATAACGTAGAAGGTCTTGCTGCCGAAAGCGGCATACTGAAATCCATGAGCGAAAAATCGCTGTCGCTTATTATCTATGCCGTGTCCATCGTCATTTGTCTTGCTGTGGCGTTCCTTATCTATTTCCCTCAAGCCTTGTCTTTGGGTGGCGGTGTAGATGTATCGTATTTACCACGTTTCCATGCCTTTCTGAACGGTTCGTGTACACTGCTGTTGATTGCCGGATATATTGCAGTGCGCCGCAAACAGTATAATCTCCACAAGATGCTGATGGTATCGTGTTTTCTGCTTTCCAGCATTTTTTTGGTGTCGTATGTGATTTATCATTCGCAAGCGCCCGCCACGAAGTTCGGTGGCGAAGGCATAATTCGTCCCGTTTATTACTCGCTCTTGCTGACGCATATTATCTTGGCAGCGCTGATATTGCCGCTTGCGCTCTTTACTATTAGCCGTTCATGGCGTGGCGAATTTGCCAAGCACAAAAAAATCGCCCGCTACACGCTTCCGATATGGATATACGTGACGGCAACAGGCGTGATTGTCTATTTTATGATTGCGCCGTATTACAAATTTTGACACACAGTAGCGGCTAATCAAGTGAACAAAAGCCGTGAGCAAGTCGTATTGCTCACGGCTTTTTGCTTTCTCTGCCAGCCGGAATTCACATTATGTGGAATGTGTTCTTTTCTCTATTTTACGAGGCTACTGTATTGCCGTTGATTACTTTGGTGTTGTTGTGGCTCTAGCGGCTACTATACTTTCTACTCCACTGACTTTCATTCGATTGCCATTATGCGTACAATCTCTGGTTTCGTGAAAATTTTCATTCTGTTGTTAGCGGTAACTATCTGCTACCTTTCCAATCCATTATTGTCACAAACGCGGGTCATGGATTCTCTTACCGTAATACTCCGCACCACGCCTGAGGACAGAATAAAAATGCGAGTACTTTTGGCACTGGCACATCACGCAGAAAATAGCGATCCTCGTCAGATAGAGCGCTATGCTACGCAAGCTCTTACCTTAGCACAAAAGTTTCGTGATACTGCCGCTTTCGTTGATAGCTATTATTTCCTATCTGTTACAGCTGAAAATAAAAATCTACAAACTCAAGCATGGGAATATTCTCGTCTAGCTCTTGCAGCAGCACAACTGTCTAATAATGCTATCACTCTCTCCACAGCGTACAACCAATGCTCCGAACTATATCGAACATCCTTACGTTATGACTCGGCAATTTTCTCCGCTGAGCGGGCGATGGCGTATGCTCTTCGTGCTTCTGATACTGTTCGCTATGCCCGCGCAAATGGCAATTTGGCACAAGTCTATGTCCGCCAAGGAAGATATTCCGAAGCGACGGAAATTTTTCAGCAGATTGAGCCTGTTTTTGAGCGCTTTCATGAGGAGAACGATTATGTAATTACTCTCGCCCGCAGAGGATATATGCTGGGTTTACAGGGCGAGTATGAGAAAGAACTTCCCTTCTATGAGAAAATTCAAAATATTAGCAAACAAACTAATTCACGTAGGGGTATGATGGATGCCGCGCTATCAATGGGCGAAGCCTTGTTCCATCTGAGACGCTATGCGGAAGCCTTGCCTCATCTGCAGTATGCCCTCACCATGTCAGATTCATTAGAAGTAGAATCAACCAAAGAAGAGAGCAATCTCTATCTTTCGCGTGTCTATGAAGCAATGGGAAAGCCTACCGAAGCACTCTATTACTACAAACAGATTGTGAGCAGCGTACAACGGAGTCATAGCCTCAATAGTGACCAACAGCAAATCCTCGAAATCCGCCGCAGCGAACAGCTCCTCAAGGACAAGGAAATGCTTCTGGCGGAACGCGAAGCGGCAAATGAACAACTCAGGCAGACCGCACTCGTTATTAGTGCTGCGGCTATCGTCTTTTTTATACTTGGCAGTATTGTTGTCTGGCGTACCGTCGCAAACAAACGCTCTCGCAAGCGTGATGAGGAGTTGCAGGTATTTGCGAATTACACAAGTGATGTTATTACCCGCCACGATATTCATGGTGCTTATCAATACACCAGTCCTTCGATTACGTCCTTGCTGGGCTACAGCCCGACAGAATTGATTGGGCAAGACCCTTATCCTTTTATTCATCCTGACGATGTCGCGGGTGTCCAAAAAGTGTATAAACAAGTCATTACCACAAAGAATGTCGGCTTGCATACCTTACGCTTTCGCGCAAAAAACGGGGAGTATCGGTGGATAGAAGTTACCTTTAAGCCCATTCTTGACACAAACGGCAAAATTAAAGAATTTGTCCATACCACACGGGATGTTTCTCAGCGTGTCCAAGCCGAACAGAAGCTACGTGCAAGCGAAGAAGCGCTCAGAGCAACACTCGACAACACGCCCAATGTGGCTATTCAGTGGTATAACGACAATGCGGAAGTCGTTTTCTGGAATAATGCATCAGAAAAAATATATGGTTGGGGTGCTCAAGACGCAATGGGGCGGACGCTGGACAACCTCATTTACACAGAAGAAGAAGCTGCTTCCTTCAAGAAGACGCTAGAAGCTATACGGCAAACGGGAGATGTCATGGGACCCTTCGAGTATCAATTCCGCCGTAAAGATGGAACGATGGGCTACGGGCAATCCACAATATTCGCTATACCCAGCTCAAACCCGGACATACAAGAAAGCACACACCTTTTTGTCTGCATGGATATTGACATCACCGAACGCAAGCGTGCCGAGGACGCATTGCAGCAGGTGAATAATGACATGGATACCATGCTCCGAATGATGAGTGTCGGCGTGGCGGTTAATATCAACAACCGATATGTCTTTACGAATGATGCGCTACGAAAGATTCTAGGGTATAGCAGTGAGGAATTTGACGACATTCCCGTTATTGACCAACTTATTCACGAAGACGATAAGCCGCTTGTTCAGAAGCGATATTCTGAGCGCTTGAGCGGCGTGAATCCTCATGCCAGTCCCTTAGAAATGCGATACAGCCACAAAGACGGTCATTTTGTTTGGGTGCAGGTATCGGGATTAGTTATTACTTATCAAAGCCAACGGGCAACACTGGTTACGTTTATAGATATTACCGAACGCAGGCAAATACAAGATACTCTGCATCAGCGAGAGCGTCAACTGAGTGCGTTAATCAACAACACGTCCGATGTCATTTATTCCATTGATAGGCACTATCGCTTTATTACGTTCAATACAACCATGAGCGATGCCCTGCAAGAATTTTTTGGCATTACACTTCAACAAGGGATTGATTCCTTATCGGTTGTTGTACCAACATCGGAGGTGCGGAACGTTTGGCAAGCGTGGTACGATAAAGCCTTGCAGGGAGAGGTATTCACCATAGAGCATCAGTTCACGGAGCCAGTCCCTCGCTATGCTGAAATATCATTTAACCCCATTCGCAGCAGTGACACTGCGATAGAAGGCGTGGCAGTATTCTATCGTGATATAGGTGAGCGAAAGAAAACGGAAATTGCCCTCCGCGAAAATGAAGAGCGCTTACGCTCCATTATGGAAGCAATGTCCGAGGGATTATTGGTGCAGGATAAGAGCTATAAAATTTTATTCGCGAATAGTTCTCTGGCGCAAATGCTAGATACTTCAATCGAAGAATTATACCAAGCGACTATTTTTGATAGTCGCTTGCAGAGCATTCACGAGGACGGTCGTCCGTTCCGTGACGAAGAGCGCCCAAGTGTTCTTGCCCTTACAACAGGACAGCCCCAATATGACTTCACGATGGGCGTTATAAAGCCGAGTGGCGAAATACTCTGGATGCTCGTGAATGCACATCCAATCATCAGTTCGGAAGAAGGTGCTCCGAGTAGCGTCGTCTCTACGTTCACGGACATTACACGACGCAAGGAAATCGAAATAGCATTGCGCGAGAACGAGGAACGACTACGGTCTGTTGTCGGTGCAATGTCGGAAGGATTGGTGGTGCAAGACCATCAGGATTCCATTCTCTTTAGTAATGAATCTGCTTCCCACATATTGGGCTTGACAAACGACCAACTCTATGGGCGCTCTTCCTACGACCCCAGTTGGCGTGTTGTGCATGAAGATGGCTCGCCATTTCTCGCGGATGACCGCCCATCAGTAACGACGCTCCAGACCGGCAAGCCAACGACTGGCGTTGTTATGGGCGTGTATAAACCCAATAACGTACTTTCTTGGATTTCCATAAACGCTCAACCGATATTCAAACCGGATGCAAGCCTCCTCTCAAATGTAGTCGTCACCTTTGCTGATATTACCGAACGCAAGAACGCAGAAATAGCATTGCGCGAAAACGAAGAGCGCTTGCGTTCTATCGTTGAAGCGATGTCGGAAGGATTAGTGCTGCAAGACCGTGCAGGCAGAGTAACGTTTTGTAATCCTGCCGCTGCCCGGATTCTTGGTGTCAGCGAAGCGGAATTGCTGGGGTCGTCGTCGGCGGCATTTCAACCGCGAACTATTCATGAAGACGGCTCGCCATTTTTGGCAGAGGAGCATCCGGCAATGACGACTCTTGCCAGTGGCAAACCGGAATCTGATGTGGTCATGGGAATTGCTAAACCGAATGGAGATTTTTCGTGGATTGCCGTAAACTCACGCCCACTTTACTATCATTCAGAGGATGGACTGCCGACGGCGGTCGTGATTACCTTTGTCAACATCACCGAGCGTCGTGCTGCCGAACAGCAGCTCCGTGAGCGTGAACTCCAATTGACTGCATTGATTGAAAGTACGAGTGACACGATTTATTCGGTGGATGCAGACTATCAGTTGCTTATTTTTAACTCGGCTTACCAACGCTCTGCAAAACTTGCCTTCGGTATGGATATTGAAGTAGGAATGAATGTTTTAGATTTCTTACCGCCCCCATTTGCGAAAGAAACAGCCGTTTGGAAAGAGTCGTTCGACCGTGTATTAGCCGGTGAGCGCTATACAAGCATTTATGAACCCGGATTCAGTGAAGAACAAATGTTCACAGAAATCATGTTTAATCCTATTCTGAACGATGCAGGCACTGTCAGTGGCGTGGTCGCGTTCAACCGTGATATTACACCTATTAAGCGGGCAGAGGAGCGTCTGCGTAAAAGCGAAGAACTGCTACAACAGACAAGTAAAATTGCCAAAGTAGGCGGCTGGGAAATTGATCTGACCAGTACAGATTATATGCTCACAGGTACGGACACCTCCTATCAAATCTTCGACTTGGAAATTGGCGACTATCTAACATTTGAGACGGTGCTAAAATTCTACTCTCCCGACTATCACCAAATGCTAAGGACAACTTTTAGTAATGCGATGAAAACGGGAGAGAAATTTGAGTATGAAATATCATTGGTGACAGAAAAAGGTCGCTATAAATGGGTGTATGTTCAAGGTAATGTGGAACAACAAGACCAGCGAGCTGTTCGGTTATATGGCACTATCCAAGACATTACCGAGCGTAAAGAAGCAACTTTGCTTATTCAGGAGCAGCTTCATGCGCTGGAAGCAAAAACCGCTGAAATGGAGCGTTTCATTTACACTGTCTCGCACGACCTCAAAAGCCCGCTGATTACCATTAAAGGCTTTTTGGGAATGATTCAAGAAGACTTGCAAGCACAGGATTATCGTCGTATTCCGGGCGATATGCAGCGCATTGATAATGCTGCCAATAAAATGCAGCACCTTTTGGAAGACCTCTTGGAACTCTCTCGCGTCGGCAGGGTAATCAACATGGCGGAGCGCTTCTCAATGTCGGTGCTGGCAAGTGAAACCGTTGAGCTGCTTCACGGCATTCTCACGCAGCGCCATGTTCGCGTGAGTGTCCAGCCCGATATGCCGCGTATTCTTGGCGATAAAGAGCGTTTTCGGGAAGTATATCAAAATTTGATTGAAAATGCGTCTAAGTTTATGGGCAATCAAAGCGATCCGCACATTGAAATTGGGGTTCGGCGCGACGACATTCAGCCTATTTTCTACGTCCGTGATAATGGCGTTGGGATTGCAAAGGAATATCAGGAAATGATTTTTGGGCTGTTCGACAAACTCGACCAGCACTCGGACGGCACCGGTATTGGCTTGGCACTCATCAAACGCATTATCGAACTGCACGGCGGACGCATCTGGGTAGAAAGCGAGCCGGGGCAAGGAGCAACATTCTACTTCACGTGCAAGGCAGAGAGCATCGAAGAGACACATTCACAAGAAAGTTCGTTTGTTCCATAAGTTTTTTCGGTATTTTACGAGTACTCCCGTTTTGTTTACGGTGACTGCCTTGTTGCCATTATCGTCTGCGCTTCATCTCGCTGACGAATAGATTATTCACTTCTCATTCATTTCTGTGTTCTATGGAAAATGTTCGTTTAGTCATTCTTTTGGTCGAGGATAACCATGACCATGCCGAGTTGGTGATTCGCAATCTTGAGCGTCATCGTGTCGCAAGTGCAATTATTCACGTGGAAGATGGTGCAGAAGCAATGGACTATCTACAGAATCGTGGTAAATATGCTGATGCGCAAGAGTTCCAGCGTCCTAATCTTATTCTCCTCGACCTACGCCTACCGAAAATAGATGGCTTAACAGTCCTACAAATGGTAAAGGATGACGAGTCCTTGCGGTCTATACCTGTGGTTGTGCTTACGTCCTCTCACGCCGAAGCAGATGTAAATTCCGCCTATCTCCGCCGGGCAAACAGCTATATCGTGAAGCCGTTGGATTTTCAAAAATTTGCCCAACTGATGAATGATTTGGGGTTTTACTGGTTAAGTTGGAATGTGAACCCTTGAGATATAGAGAACGATTATGCCCAATATTATTCTTGTCGAGGATGAAGATGCTCACCGCGAGTTGATAGAACGAGCATTTGAGCAAATAGAAGACGGTACACTGCTAGAGCACTTCGCAAGCGTTCGCGATGCAGAGCAATATTTGGCAAATGCTTCCGCAGGTAGTATTGATGCCGTGATTGTGGATTGGAATTTACCCGATGGTCAGGGGATGGATTTGTTACGGAGAGTGCGCGTAGATGCACCTTTTCTGCTTATGACCAGTTTTGGGAATGAATCTCTTGCTGTCGAAGCGATAAAAGCCGGTGCGATGGATTACATTGTCAAATCGCCGGAAGAATTTCGCCGGATGCCCGTTACCATTCAGCGTATTCGCCGTGAATGGGTCAATATCCAAAAGCGCAAACACGCCGAAGAAGCGCTCCGTCTCAGAGAAGAGCAACTTCGTGCTCTTATCAATAATACGGACGATCCCATCTGGTCTATTAACACTGAATACCGCCTTCTTGCCGTCAATGCTGCCTTTCAAGCCGTGATACAAATCTTAGTTCAGCAGACTGCTACGCTTGGCGCAAATGTTCTTGAATATTTTCCTGAAGTAGGAAATAACCGCCGTTCTCTCTGGAAAGGCTATTACGACAGTGTTTTGCAAACAGGAAAACAGGTCGTTGCTGAACATCAATACTCTCTGGATGGCATAACCGTGGACAGTGAAATGTCTTTTCATCCTATTGTTTCTCTATCGGGCAGCATTTCGGGTGTTGTGGTCTTCACAAGAGACGTAAGCGAGCGCAAGCGTTCTGAGCGAGAATTATACGAACGCGAAGAGCGTTTGAATGCTGCCTTGCTAGAAAAAAGCCGATTACTCAAAGAATTAGAACGCGAGAAAACACGGACACTTCAAGCTGTTGTCGAAGGACAAGAACACGAGCGAAGCCGAATTGCGAAAGATTTGCATGATGGGGTAGGACAAATGCTTTCGGTGGTGAAAATCGGTGTGAGCGCTGTTCAAGAGCAGTTGACGAGCATCGCGCCAGACGAGGCGGAGCAACTATACGACAGCATTATTCTCTTAGATCAAGCTGTGCAGGAAGTGCGTTCGGTTTCTCACCAGCTTATGCCCGTCGCCTTAAAGCAATTAGGCTTGAGTGCTGCTATTCAGGATATTTGTTCATCCATTACCGCCTCAACAGCAATAATTATTGATACGGAACTCTCAGCACTGGAAGTCCGTATGGATGCTGTTCAAGAACTTACTCTCTATCGGATTGTACAAGAATTTCTGAATAACACACTCAAATATGGTAATGCTAAACGCATCAGTATTCAAGCTCTCCGCGAGGAGTCATCGCTTTTGGTAATGTATGAAGATGATGGCAAGGGATTTGACATTCATGCTGACCGCGTTGGTATTGGGCTAAACAATATTGTTAGCCGTGCGACGATGCTCGGCGGTACAGCAGAACTTCATTCTACTCCGGGCGAAGGTATGGCAGCAACCATAGATATTCCGCTTCAAGCAGCATAATTACCCAAAGTTGAAGGCATGAACCAATAATTGCCCGAACCTCCTTTCTCACGTAACCGCAGGTATGTTCTATGCAAACGACAATTCTTATTGCTGACGACCACCCGATGTTTGCTGAAGGGCTTGCATCACTGTTGCAGTCTGATGATGAATACCGCGTTATTGGCTATGCTTACGATGGTGCGGAAGCGGTGCGCAAGGTTCAGGAACTGCACCCGGATATTGCTATAGTGGACGTGAATATGCCTGAGCTGGATGGTATTGAGACCACTGCGCAAATTCGCCGAGAACACCCCACAACTCGCGTTATCATGCTGACAATGAATGACGAAACGAGTCTTATCACACAAGCAATGAAGGCAGGAGCACACGGCTATATGCTCAAAAATTCCGCGAAGGCAGATCTCTTTGCCGCGCTTCGTGCAGTTCGTGCCGATAAGCAGTATTTTTCCGCCGGTGTAGCGCAAATTCTCTTGCAGAAAGAGCTTTCCCGCAACAAGCCTGATACCTTCTCGGCTGCGCTTGGCGAAGAAATTCTCACCCCCCGTGAAATTGCTGTTGCCAAACTCCTTGTGCAAGACCTTACTAATGCTGAGATTGCAGGCAGACTCTTTATTAGCATTCGTACCGTAGAGGGGCATCGTATGAATATCTTGCGCAAGCTCAATCTCAAAAGCGTCGTTGGTCTGGCAAAGTATGCCGCACAGCAAGGTTGGGCGCTCTAGCCATAATATCGTGCATCGTGTTTTCTTATGATTATGTTTTCCTTGCTCGGATAGCACGTATTTTTACGTGCTTTTTTTTGTGCCTAGCGTATATTTTCGTGCTCTCTACGTGCGTAATAATCGGGTATTTGTCCGTCTAGTATTGCCCTCCGAAATGCCGTAATTTTGTATCAGAAATTAACGCCTGACTATCCATCAAGCACCATACATCTTCTGATACATACCATCCATGAGCACTCAGACCACACGCAATTCCGATGCCGCACTTCTTCGTAAAGCCAGA
>JANYDO010000547.1 GCA_025363605.1 Candidatus Kapaibacterium sp. | reverse complement strand
GTCTATATTGCGTATTGGTCATATGCTCGTGGCTGGGTTGTAGATGGTTTGTGATGATTCCACTACAAATCTACGCCACGTGCGTATGGTCTTCAACTTTCAAAGAACTTTTTTTCTAAATATGTGTACGGTACTGAAATTATTTTCACAAAAAATATTAACTATGCTTTCTAACCAAACTTTCCCAAACCGATATCTGGTGCTGATTTTGTTCTGTTTGAGTATTCTTGTTTCATGTCATTCTCAAGAAGAAGAAGAAGGTATAATTTCCGAAGTACCTGAAATGGTAAAATTACCATCGGGTCTATGGGTGAGCAATTATGAAATAACACAAGCCCAATGGATGAAGGTGATGGGCGATAATCCTAGCTATTTTCAAGGAAAAAATCTCCCCGTTGAGTCTGTATCGTATAGACAGGTAAATGCCTTTTGCAAAAAGCTGACTGAGATAGAAGGACGCACAGAAGTTACAGCATATCGCTTGCCTACACTTACTGAGTGGGATTACGCTTGCCGAGGTGGCACAACAACAGCCTTCTATACAGGCATAATGATTGTTGCGCCAAGTGAAGAAAAATATCTAGATAGTGCTGCGAACCAAGCTGGCTGGTATAAGCTCAATGCTGACGGACACGAGCATAGGGTTGGCTTAAAAATACCAAATAAATATGGTCTTTACGATATGCACGGTAATGTCGGAGAATATGTTCTCATGGATTCTACCCATAAACTTATTTCAAAGGGTGGTTCATGGTATGATTATGCTGATGGATGCCAAGTTCACAGCCAAAATGTCATGGAACACAGAAACAAAACAGAAAATTTCAGCCAATTTATCGGCTTTCGTATAGTTCAATCCGCAAGATAAACCCGCTTGAATGCGCCTAGTTTTTGACTTAATTCCTGCAACTTTCTTCACGCTCAAACGTCTTTTGAATTCAGTAACGACAAATACTATAAAGGAATAACCAATGCGAGAACTTTCAATTGAAAGCAATGGCAGTCTTGAAAAAACTGCTGTCTATATCAATGGCGAACAAATAGGCGGCATCCACCAAATGATGCTCCACATCAACGAAGATGGTGATTTCGATACGATTTTTGTCTATGAAGGCACAGACAAACAAATGTACACGAAAAACCTCTTCGCTGATTACCTCGATAATATCAAAAAAGTTCAGCCTACCTTTACCGAAGAGGAAGCACAGTTTCTGCGCCTTCTGACGGTAACAAGCGATGGCGACTTGGCAAATACACTCGTCTATATCAACGAGGAGCCGCAAGACGGCATCGTGGACTTGCTCGTCCAGATTCAGCGCGGTACTCCGGCACAACGCGGCGGCATTACGTCCATGTTCAAAAAAGCCGAACCGGGCGAAAGCCCAACGTTCCGCGCAGAAATTCAGTATCGTAACGAAGACGATACCGTTGCAACCGAATCCGTTTTTGGATAGAAAGCCGTTACCTCCATTTGTTTTTCGGTTTCCCATTTCTTTCCACATCATTAATTACGACAATGAAAACAATAGCACAATCCTCACCTATCAAACGTTGGTCTGTGGCGGCGCTTTGCGTCCTCATGGGGCTAGTGTTCTTGATGACGGAAGCAGATGCGCAGCGCCGGGGCGGCAGCTTTGGCGGATTTCGCCGTAGTAGTCCTTCCTACGCTCCCAGCCGTCCTGCGGCTCCATCGCCTAGCTTTGGCGGTTCGCGCAGTATGACTTCTCCTGCTCCTTCCTCTATGCAGCGCGGCGGCGGTAGCTTTGGCGGCTCACGGGCAATGGCTCCGGCGGCAGCAAATTATCAACGTTCCTACGGTATTCCACGCCAGAGTACTCCTATGACCGTCCCGGGTGTATCTTCGCCCTACATGGTACATAACTACGGCGGCTATACCGACGGCTTAATGATGGGCTACCTCATGGGACGCACTTCCGCTATGTGGTACACGCCTTTCCATCCTGCCTTCTACTACTCACGTCCGGTCTATGTTACTGGCGCTGACGGAGCTATGGAAGTCTATCCCCCGACGTTCTCGTTTTTCAAATTGTTTATGGGATTAGCAGTTTTTAGTGTGATTATTTGGCTGGTGATGCGCTTTTTGCGTCGGCGTTCCAATGGCACAGATGGTTCCCAATCATCATTTGCATAATTTTTTCTTTGGAGTTACCGAGGCAGAATGTACGAAAAATATTCGAGCGCGGAGGCAGAAGTACTGTACTTCTCCCCGCGCTCGAAG
>JANYDO010000533.1 GCA_025363605.1 Candidatus Kapaibacterium sp. | reverse complement strand
GCTCCCACGCTGACGAAGAGCGGTATTATACTGACTCCAGTTCTTTACACGATAGTTCCCGGTCGCGCTCTTTTTCCGTGAACCACGACGCTTGCCAGAGGTCGCACGCGATTTGCTGGGCTTCTGAGTTTTCTGTACTTTTGTCATGAGCGAAGTGTATGCGGTGGAAGAAATATTCTTGGAAAAACAAATCTACCACGTGAGCGGCACTTCGCTCACTTTTTTCTTCATTCATGCAACAAAGTCGTTTAGAACTGTACTTGAGCGGGTGGCGTATGTAGAGTGTGTGTGCTAGTCGTTTTCGACCGCCATGTCTGCACCCAGCAAATGCGCTAGTTTCTCACGCCATCGCTTCAGGCGTTGCTTGACGGCAGAGAGCGAATCTTGCTGCATTTCTTGAACGTTAATAAGCGAAAAACCGAAAACATCGAAGAGCAAAAGCGCCTCGCGTTGCTTATCGGGCAATTGATTCAGTGCTTGATGCAGCAAGTAAATATCAGCCCTTGCATCGGGAAGCGGGTCGGTGTCTTCATACAGCAATTCGGTGTCATTGTCAAGAACGTCGGTGCGGTTGTTCTTACGGTACGTTTCGTAGAACTCACGTCTGGCAATCGTGAACAGCCACGATTTAACAGCTTTTGCCTCGCGCACGGCATCCATGTTTTTATAGGCACGGTAGAGCGTTTCGCTGACTATATCTTTTGTTTGTTCCGTATCGCGCGTCATTGCTTGCACAAAGCGCTGTATGTCTGCCATGTAAGGCATGACCAGCGTTTCAAAGCGCACGTGGCGTTCATTCGAGGAAGTATTCTGCATGGGCAATCACAGAAAAGAAAAAATGGAATAGGCAAAATGAAAAGTCATCTCTGCATCCGTTTCAAAGAGGAGCGACATCACATCCTAAAAGTTACATCATTCTGGAAAATATTTTGTGGTCACAAATAAAAAACGTCCGAAAGCAGCATTGAAGCGCTCACGGACGGGCGAAAAAAAACTGGGAAACGACTTATTGAGTCAATTACTTAACTTTTCGTAGCTTGAAGTTGGTATGTTTTGCGAAGCCCTGCCGGCACGGTAAATTGTTCCATCGTATCTTCCAGATGCGCCGTTAGTTTATTGAGGTCGCCGATGGCAGAAGCAATGCGCTCCGAATCATCAACGGAGGAGCGCGTCACATCATTCATAACGCTGAGACTACGGCGGATTTGCTCGCTTCCCGCCGTTTGTTCTGCACTAATGGCAGCCACATCTGCAATAACCTCTGCCACCTGATGCGTCTTGCCAATAAGCTGCTGCAAGGCAGTGCCGGCATTGCTTGCAAGCTCCTTGCCCGCGTTTGCTTTTTCTGTTCCGTTGTGCATTGCTTTTACTGCCGCACTGGTGTCGCTACGCACTTGGTCAATGGTGCGAACGATTTCTTTGGTTGCGCTTGATGTTTTTTCGGCAAGTTTCCGTACTTCGTCGGCAACGACAGCAAAGCCGCGTCCTGCATCGCCCGCTCGTGCCGCTTCAATAGCAGCGTTCAGCGCCAGAAGGTTCGTCTGATCGGCAATTTCTTGAATCACCTGCACAATTTCCGTTATCCGCGAACTGCTTTCATTCAGCGTTTGAATATTTGCTGCCGACGACAACACAACCGAAACGATATTTTGTATGCTGTCCAAAGTCTGCTGCACGACACGTTCCCCTTGCAAGGCAGCAACACCGGCTTCGCGGGCAATGCCGGAGGCGCGTTCAATGCGGGTAGTAGTAGCGGTAATACTCTCGGCAATTTCGCCGACGGCATTTGTTACGTCTTTTGCACGCTCGGTTTGCTTGCGGGCGTTGGCGGACATTGCCCCGATACTTGATGAAATCTCGTTCGTGGCACTGACAGTCGAAAGCACTGCCTCCTTGATGCGCTCCAGCATGATGCAGATATTGTCCAGTGCGTCGTTGAAACCTTGATACAATCGCCCAATGTCGTCATTGCTTGTGATTTGGAGACGTACGGTCAAATTACCATGCGAGAAACTTTCCATTTCGTGTAAGATTTTTTCAACACTTTCGGTGAGATATTGTTTCTGCTCCTCAGCAGCAATGCGGGCTTCAGAGGCATTTTGCGCTTCGATTGCACTTTCGAGACTTTTCTTCCGTGTCTCGTGCAGCAGCGTGTGAATGTTCTGCACCATAGCATTGAAGCCCTTTGCAAGATTCCCTAATTCATCTTTGGAAGCAATATCTACCTGTACTTCGGTTTCGCCATTGGCAACTCGTGTGGCGGCTGCATCCAGTTGCTTTATTGGCAAGCCAATGACCCGCGCCAATGCAAAACCAAGTCCGATGGCAAGAAGCAGCGCAAAAGTAGTAACGATGACCAGTTGCGTCTGAAGTTCGGCAAACCGTGCAATACTACTTTCTTTTGCTTCTTCGGTTTGTTTGGTTTTCGCGGCTATCAGACCATTCAAGGACGAGTACATACCACGGGAAGCTGGTTCGCCCGGACCTTTGCGATAGTAATAAATTGCCGAATCACGCCGTCCTGTTTCAGCCAGATGCACCACTTCATCAAAGGTCGTACGAAAAAAAGCGAGACTGTCCATGAACGTTTGATAGTTACGACGCTCTTCGTCGGTGTCTATGGTGGATTTGTAGCGCGCGGTCACGCTATCGAAACGAGCGTAAATGCCCACAACTGTTTTTTTCATTTTCCGCACTTCCGCGCTATCACTGATGAGGAGAAAATTTTGGGCATAAACTCGTGAGCGCTGGAAGTTATCGGTCAGGCGCAGCAAATGCGAAAGCGGTACAAACTGACGATTGTACATCCGCTCGGCGTTTTCTGCCATCGTTGCGGTTGCTCTATACCCGATAAAACCTGCTCCGGCAACAAACAACCCGACAAGAAGAAATGCCGCAATGAGCTTCGTTTGAATGGCGAGATTGTGTAACCATTTCATAGTAAAGCCTTTGTGAAGTGTTGTAAAAACTCAATACGGTATCAACACTAGGAATACCGTCCCAAAAAAATAGAATAGCGTCTTTACGAAATCAGTGGTGCTTGTGTTCTCATCGGGAATTTACATTTTCTTCCAGAGAAGAGCAAACCGAAGAGCGAAGGTGAGAAGGAAATTTGGCATAATTGTCAGCATTTTCGTAATTTAGCAGTCTTTTTCATTACAATACGTGTGATGTTTTTCACGCAGTCGTCAGATTGCATACTTTACTCACTGCGATTGCATATTGCGATTATTTTCTTACGCCCAAATCAACACCATGACCACGAAAATTCCTTCCCAAGCCAAGCGCCCAAGCCATGCACAGCCCGCAACCGACATCAGCACCGTATCGGTCATTACGCTTGGATGCAGCAAAAACACTACCGATTCCGAAATTTTGATGGGCATGATTCAGGCGCACGGTATGAACTTTGTTGCTGCCCGCGAAGCCGATGCCGTCATCATCAACACCTGCGGCTTCATTGACAAAGCGAAGGAAGAAAGCATTGAGACTATTTTCGAGGCAATTCGCCAGAAAGAGGAGTTAGCCGGGGAAGGCAAGATGCAAAAGCTCATCGTGGCGGGCTGCCTTTCGCAGCGCTACGGCGAGGACTTGCGCAAGGAAATGCCGCAAGTGGATCATTTCTTTGGCGAATCGGATTTTGAAAACGTCGTCAAATCGCTGACACCAAACTTCAAGTATTCGCTTCTGGGTGAGCGCGTGCTGACAACGCCGCAGCATTTCGCCTATCTCAAAATATCCGAAGGCTGCGACAATCCTTGTTCCTTCTGCGCTATTCCGCTTATTCGCGGCGGTCATCGTTCGCGTCCGGTGGAAAAACTCGTGGAAGAGGCATCATTCCTTGTGAGCAAGGGCGTGAAAGAAATTATTCTCATCGCGCAAGACCTCACCGATTATGGGCGCGACCTGACAGGCAAGCGAGGCTTGGCGGATTTGCTTGGCAATCTTGCCGATATAGACGGACTCCAGTGGTTACGCCTCATGTACGCTTTTCCGTCGAAATTCCCCAAAGATATTCTCCCCGTCATTCGAGAGCGTGACAATATTTGCACCTACCTCGATATGCCGCTCCAACACGCTTCCACCAACGTTCTGAAGTCCATGCGGCGCGGTATCACGCGCAGCACAACGGAAAAACTCTTGGACGAAATCCGCGAGGAAGTGCAGGGAATCGCCCTTCGCACCACGTTTATAGCGGGTTATCCGAGCGAGACCGAAGCTGATTTTCAGGAATTGTGCGATTTTGTACAGCAGCAGCGTTTCGATCGCGTGGGCGTGTTTGAATATTCCCAAGAAGACGACACGTATTCCTATATTTTAGGCGACCCCATTCCTGCGGAAGTCAAGCAAGAGCGCACCGCGCGGCTGATGGAAATCCAACGGGAAATTTCGTTGGAGAAAAACGAGGCAAAAGTCGGCACACAAATGAAAATCCTGATTGACCAGACCTTCACCGATGAAAACGGTACGGTGGAATACCAAGGGCGTTCCGAATCGGACGCACCCGAAGTGGATAACGAAGTCTTTCTCACCTCCGCAAAGCCGCTTCAAACAGGCGATTTCGTCCTTGCCACCATCAACGATGCGTCGGAATATGACCTTTTCGGGGAAGTTGTCGAAGTATTGGCGTGATGGTGTATTCGGAGTTTTTCAGGATTGGCTTGATTGCGGCAGCACGAGAATAAACGTTGCACCTTCGCCGAGCGTACTTTCGCAGTGGATGTTGCCATTCATTGCTTCGGCAAGACGTTTCACAATCGAAAGCCCCAGTCCCGTTGAGTGTTCGCCGGCTGTGGGGCGTGCCGAGAGCCGTGCAAATTTCCCAAAGAGCTTTGTTTTATCCTCGTCACTCAAGCCGGGACCTTCGTCTTGAACGGCTATGCAGCACGTAGCGGAGGGATGTGCAGAAGTGTGAGCATTTGACATTTGTCGTTCGTCATTCGTAATTCTCACCACAACGCGCTTTCCCGGCGGTGAGTATTTGACGGCATTGGAGACGAGGTTATCGAGAATTTGCAGCGAGGCACTTGCGTCGGCATAGACGTGAAGCGATGTCTGGACATTTTCACAGTGAAGTATAATATCTTTTGCCTTCGCGCGGTCGCTGTAATCAAGCACTGTTTGGCGCACAAGCGGCACAATATCGAAATCTATCGGGTGAAGATTCATTTTGCCGGATTCGATAGCGTTGATGTCGAGAAGATTAGTGATAATCTCCGACATTCGCGTCGTAGAGACAATGACCGATTCAAGGCGTTCACGCAGGTCTTCCCGTGACATTTTATCTTGATATTTCAGCACAAGCGATGCGGTCATTTGCATTGCCGTCAATGGGTTCTTGAGGTCGTGTGCCGCAATGCCCAGAAACTCATTCTTTTCGTGATTCAAATTCTGCAATTTCAGATTGTTTTCGTTAAGCTGAGAATTGGCAAGTTCAATATCAGTCGCTTGTACTTCCAGAATGTGCTGTTGGCGCAAAATCTCATCATTTGCGGCAGTGAGTTCGATATTTGCTTGCACAAGTTGCTCTTTTTGCTCTTGCAAACGAATATTCGCTCGCTGCGTTTTTGCATTGCTCTCTTGCAACTCGTGTGTCCGCTCTTGCACCGTTTCTTCAAGGATTTGCGCCCGCGCCCGCAAACGCCACGTCCGAAAACGATACAACAGGAACAACCCCACACAAGCCAGCAAGACGCATACCACCTTGAACCATAGCGTTTGATACCAAAATGGCTCAATGCTGAATCGCAGTTCTGCGCCAAGTTCATTCCACACGCCATCGCTATTGCAAGCCAGAACACGGAATGAGTACTCACGCGGAGCAAGATTGGTATAGAACACTTCGCGGCGCGTGCCGGCATCTATCCATGCGTCGTCAACGCCTTCCAAGCGATATTTGAAGCGAACTTTTTCGGGAGCATAGAAATTGAGAGCGGTGTAGCGAATTTCGATATTCGTCTTTCCTGCCGGAATCGTGAGTGCTGCTCCTCGCAAAAGCTGCCCCGCCGAGGCTTGCAGCGTTTGGCGCAGTGCAGAAAAGTGCAACGTATCGGCGATAAGTTCCTGCACCTGCACCTTCGGCGGAATTATGTCTTTAGGCATATTGTTCGGGTCAATGATAACAACACCCTTAATAGTCGGGAAGGCAAGCCGTCCGTCCGGCAGAAGACATCCCGTGCCCGGCACGGTGGGATTACTCGTGCGCATACCGTTTGTGCGGTCGTAGAGCGTGTAG
>JANYDO010000491.1 GCA_025363605.1 Candidatus Kapaibacterium sp. | reverse complement strand
GCCGCCTCCTTCCAAGAGTTTCGCAGTGCAGCGAGCGGAGCCTTGCCGTTTGACCTTTTTGGCGTTGGCAATAGCAAAGGCGGCATATTTGCTGGTGCGGAATACCAAACAGCGCAAGGAAATTATCCGTTTCAGTTCAATGATTTTGGGCAAAATCTTACGCTGGAGCGCATGAATGCAGATTTTCGCAATCTTGCCGGAAATGTTCTCCTTTCGGCGCAATCTTCACGCTTCAGCCTACAAGCACGTTGCATGGCACGTTCCAGTGAGCGCGGCACTCCGGGCGCGGTAGTGCAGGGCAATGTCGAAATGGCGCGGTCGCGTTTGGGCGAGGACGATGCACTTGTTTCGCTCCGCATGGCGTATATCCCTGCGCAACAGGTATTGTTTACTCTTTTGGCTTCCGGCAAGTGGAATACGTTACACTATCTTGATCCCGATGCTCGTCAGTTTGGTGCAAGCGGCATCAATGAGCGTTTTTTGGCGCAAGATTTGACAATAAGCGGTCGTCTCCATTTCGACGAAACGACGACCACACCTGACGTACAAGTCTCACACGAATGGCTATTGGAGCATACCGCTTCCAATCTGCGCGGCAATATGCTTCAGCGTGATGTGGGAACGTTTGTAGAGCGTATCAATACTGGAATTTCGGGTAAAGGCGATGTGGCGTGGAAGGCATTCGGAACGTGCTTTGCAAGCAATCTTGCTGTGCGTTTAGATTTTTACTCGGATGTCGGCACGGCGATTTCTCCGCTCGTGGGAAGCGCATGGATGCCGGATTCCGCATGGACACTTCGGGCGGAATGGAGTTACAATTTTCGCCCACCGTCGTTCAATGAATTGTATTATCTCAATTTTGGCAATAGCCGCCTCAAACCTGAACGCGCAAACTGTTCTAATCTTGGCGCAAGTTGGAGGGCTGAACAAACCGTGTACGGCGAAAATTTGTACGGCGTTTTACGCATCAACGCAAGTGTTGACGGCTTCTATCACCGCACAGAAAATCAAATTCTTGCCGTACAAACGTCGCCCTTTACTATTTCGGCACAAAACATCGCCGACGCACAAAGTTACGGCATGGAAACAAGTGTGCAAGCGGCTTTGGAGGATGAAAAACGACAAACCGTCTCGCTTACACTCAACTACACCTATCAACGCGCCACGAACGAAACCCCGTCCAGCTTCGTGCAAGGGAAACAGCTTATTTACACGCCGGAGCATTGTGCTTCGGGCGTGTTTTCGCTTGCAAGAGAACTTTCGCCGGACATCCGCTTGAATGCAGGGCTGACGGCGCAATTTGCCGGAGCGAGATTCTATCTGCCATCGAATGTGCCGGAATCACTTTTGCCCGCGTTTGCTGTGGCGGGAGCATTTGTGGAGAGCGTGCTTCCTATCGGCGCAACACAAGTAATCGTGAGGCTTCAAGGCGATAATCTTTTTGATGAACGCTATACCGTTATTCGTAATTTTCCTATGCCCGGACGCTCCCTGCGTGTGTCGCTCAGGGCGGTTTTGCGATAAATCGGCGTGAAATCTTGCTTGTTTGGCGAAAATCTTGTATGTTAGGCTTGTAAGCACGTCGCATAGTCATTGTTTTGGAAGCACAGAACTATGAATTTCCCACGCATCACCGTTGACCCTGATATTTGCTTGGGGCAGCCCACCATTCGCGGAACGCGCATAACGGCTAGCGTTATTCTGAAGTTGCTTGCGACAGAAAACAGCTACGAAAAAATTTGCGAATACTATCCTGAATTAGAGATAGAAGATATACGCCAAGCAACTAAATATGTTAAGTATCAAGGCTAGTATCTCGCTAGATAAGTTTATTATCCGTGTCTCACTAACTTATACCATCACAACTATTCCATCGCTTGAAATCAAAAGTAGCATGAAAAAATTTGCCCTTCTCGCACTCGGTATCGTCATTGGTACGCTTCTCGGCGTTGTTCTTGCCAGCCGCTTTCTGCCTCGTTTTTCGGGTGGAAGCTCTGCGCGGGAGCAAGTGAAAAAGTTTGAGTCAATTTTGGAAAATGCTGAACGGAATTATGTGGACGATGTACCGACGCAAAAGCTCACCGAAGCTGCCATCAAAGGAATGCTAAACGAGCTTGACCCGCATTCGGTCTATATTCCTGCCTCGCTCAAGCAGCGTGAAAAAGAAGAACTCTTCGGGAGTTTTGAGGGCATCGGGATTCAGTTTGAAATTATTAACGACACCATCACCGTTGTAACACCGATAATTGGAGGTCCGAGTGAGAAATTGGGCATCAGAGCAGGTGATAAAATTGTCAAAATTGACGGCAAAAATGCTGTTGGCATTGCCGACACGTCCGTCATTAAGCGGCTCAAAGGCGAAAAAGGAACGCAAGTGGCGGTGAGTATCAAACGCGGCGCAATGAAAGACCTTGTTGACTTTACCATCACCCGCGATAAAATTCCGATTTATAGCGTCAGTGCGTCGTTCATCATTCCTACGACCGATATTGGCTATATCGCCGTCAATCAATTCCGCGCCACCATGTTCGACGAGTTTGTGCAATCCGCACGGAAACTCCGCTCCGAAGGCATGAAGCGGATGATTCTGGATTTACGTGGTAATCCGGGTGGACTTTTGGAGCAAGCATTTGAAATGGCAGATGCGTTTATTCCCGATGGAAAAAAAGTGGTTTATACCAAAGGGCGACAGTCGGCGTTTGATGATGACTACACTGCCACGGGCGGCGGAGAATTTGAAGATATTCCGCTTATCGTTCTCATTGATGCAGGTTCTGCCTCTGCCAGTGAAATTGTGTCAGGTGCGATTCAGGACTTAGACAGAGGCTTGATTGTGGGCGAGACTTCTTTTGGTAAAGGCTTGGTGCAGCGCCCTTACGAACTTGCTGATGGTTCGTCGTACCGCTTGACAATTTCTCGCTACTACACGCCCTCAGGGCGCTCCATTCAGCGCGATTACAAGGATGTGCAAAAATATAGAGCCTTGCAAGGGCGCACAGTTGCCGAAGAAGGCGATAATTTCGACCACAAAGAAAAAGGTGATTCGGCGCGTCCTGCTTTCAAAACGCTTGGTGGGCGCACGGTGTATGGCGGCGGCGGTATTGTGCCGGATTATGTGGTGAAGTCCGATACCGTTACGCGTTTGTTTATCGAACTTGCCAGCAAGGTACTGCGGGAATACTGCGACCGCTATATGAGCGAGAATGGTGACGCGCTCCGCAAGCAATATCAAAGCGAGTTTCCGCGCTTCCTTTCCGGCTTTTCGCTCGGAAATGATGCCGTTTCGATGCTTCGTCAAATGGCGGAGAAGCGCGGTGTGAAATGGGACGAAGCGCAATTCAAAGCCGATGAACGTGTTATCAAAACCTACATCAAAGCGCAAATAGCTCGTAGTATCTGGAACGTCAATGAAAAAACGATGGTGGATATTACTGCCGATAAGCAAGTGCAAAAGGCTCTACAACTTTTCCCGGAAGTGCAGAAATTAGCAAAGGTGAAGTAAAAATCTTGCACCGCTCAAAAACTTTTCGCAGATTCGCCCGCATACCTCTCGTGTGTGGGCTTTTTTACGCTATTCTAGGAGAATTACGTGTTATGAGTGAACAACGATACTTCCCCAATATGGCTTTTCTAATGGCTTTTCTACGCGCCGTTTCAGTGCTTTTTCTGAGTGTTTGCTGCCTACCTGCCAAGGCACAACAATCCCCGCCCGCACTCAAAACTGTTCATGCAATCACGCAATACGACCGTGATACGTGGACGCGCAACGAAGGTTTGCCCTCCAATAGTATTTTGACGCTGCGTCAAACCTCCGACGGGTATATCTGGTTCGGAACTTTTGATGGTTTGGTGCGCTTTGGCGGGATTGATTTCACTGTTTTTAGCAAAGCTCTGACTGAAGGAGTGAAGAATAATGGGATGTGGTGTATTGTCGAAAGCAATGCTACTGCTGCTGCGGGCAGTGCACAAACGCTCTGGATAGGCACAAACGGCGGCGGGCTGATGCGGTATGAAAATGGCGCATTCACGACTTTCGGTGTAAAAGAAGGTTTGCCAAGCGATGTAGTCTTGTCCGCTTGCATGAGCGCTGACGGTACGCTCTGGATAGGGACGCGCAAGGGCTTGTGTACGATGAAAAATGGAGTTTTGAGTGCGCCCGGAAAAGAATCAGGATTTCCCACAACACCTATCAACACCATACTTTCTGACAAACAATCGCGTTTGTGGATTGGTTCGGGGCAAGGATTATTCCTTATGCAGGACGGCAAATGTGTACCAGCATTTCAGGGCGATGCGCTTGCGGATTCTTTGGCGAAAAGCCCGATAAAAACACTATTTGAAGATAAATCGGGAACGTTATGGATTGGGACACTGGGAAAGGGCTTGTTTGCCTCACGGAGCGGACGACTTGAGCAAATCACAACTGCTCAAGGGCTTGCTGACAATCGTGTACAAGCGCTTGCCGAAGATGCTGCCGGTACGCTCTGGATAGGCACGTCGGGCGGTCTGACACGCAAACGCGCAAACGCAAGTATCAATGCCGCATTTGACAATTACACTAAAAAAGACGGTTTGACCGATAACCAAGTGTGGTCGCTGATGACTGACCGCGAAGGTAGTTTATGGATTGGCACGTACCGGGGTGGTCTTCTCAGGCTCAAAAACAGAAAGTTTCTCACCTACACCACGCAAGAAGGCTTGGTAGATGATTATACCTATTCGGTGCATGAGACAGTTCGCGGCGACCTGTGGATAGCGACGGCTGAAGGTGTGAGCCGCTTTGCAGGCGGTACATTCACAAATTTTACTAAAGCAAACGGTTTACCCGACAATATGGTACGAAGCGTCACCAGTAGCCCCGACGGAACGGTGTGGATAGGAACGTATCAAGGTTTGTGCCGTTTCAAGGATGGAAAATTTACTGTATTTGCGACTGCACAAGGTCTGCCGGAAAATCGCGTTCGAGCGCTCTTCCTTTCACCGGATGGTGTGCTCTGGATTGGTACAAATGGCGGATTTGCACGCATGGAAGGTGATAAAATCACGGCGGTTGAGGATGAAAAAGGCATTCTGCGTGGTACATCCATTATCGGCATTGCACGGGGAAAAGGCGGTTCATTATTGCTTTCGACGGAAGGCAAGGGGTGGTGCCGTTTTGCGGGCGGACGTATTGAGGAGCATCTCACCGTCAAGCAGGGACTTGCCTCGGATGTAGTGATGCACTCCTACGAAGATGCTGACGGCGCAGTCTGGATAGCAACCAATGCGGGGTTTCATCGTTGGAAAAATGGCATTCTTTCGGCACTCACACTCAAAGACGGTTTGCAAAGCGAGTCAGTCTATAACATTCTCGAAGACGAGCGCGGCATGATGTGGATGGGCGGCAATGACGGCATACAGCTTGTTGCCAAGCAAGATTTGAACGCCGCTGCCGATGCAAAAAAGACGTTCTCAGCACGGCTCTTTGGTCGGTGGGACGGTATGGAATCAAGTCAGGTAAGCGCTCCCTCGCTTTCCTGCAAGACCAAAAGCGGAATGTTCTGGATACCGACCTTGCGCGGGATTGTGGGCATTGAGCCGACAAAGGTGCAGTACAACACCATGCTGCCACCGGTAAAAATTGAGCGACTGACCACAGAGCGCGATACGGCGAACGTGTATGCTCCGATTGCTTTTGCCGCCGGAACGCAGCGTTTTACTATCGAATACACCGCGCTCAGTTATCTTGCACCTTCGCGGGTACAGTTTCGCGTAAAACTGGACGGCATTGATGCAGACTGGCGCGA
>JANYDO010000523.1 GCA_025363605.1 Candidatus Kapaibacterium sp. | reverse complement strand
GCGCCGGGCGTGAAAGTGTTGTGGCTCGGTTGGAGCCGTTTGACCGATATTGTCCGCACGTGGCTGGCTGCCAAAAAGCATTTTACTCCCTCGTAACCCGCTTCATTCCTTGCTCCCTGACTTATGGGTAATGGATAGCTTTGTCAAGTGGGCTGATTTAATGCAGTTTTCAGCCTTAACTTAATGACATTGAGCTTAAAAACTGGCTTCAGTGGCACAGGTCGAGCGCTGCGCCATCCTGCCTGTGTGTAATTCCTTGGATACCGCTTCAAACCTCACAGACAGGAATCTCTGTGTCACCAAGGAAGAATTTACACACATAATTTTTTGAGTTCCCTTTACATTATCATTTCAAAACAACGATTTATGAATATCCTCGACGAAATAATTGCCCACAAGCGCCTAGAAGTACAGGAACGCAAAGAACTCTACCCTACAAAGCTTCTCGAAAAGTCGCTCTATTTCTCGTCTCCGGCAGTATCGCTCAAAAAATATCTGCTCCGCCCCGACAAAAGCGGAATTATCGCAGAAATCAAGCGTGCATCGCCCTCGAAGGGGGTTATCAATAAGTACGTTTCGATTGAGCGCACTTCGATTGGGTATATGCAAGCAGGCGCATCGGCGCTGTCGGTGCTGACGGATACGAAATTTTTTCAAGGCTCTAATGACGACCTGAAAGCCGCACGGAAGTTCAATTACTGCCCGATTTTGCGTAAAGATTTCACCGTAGATGAGTACCAAATTTTGGAAGCAAAATCTATCGGTGCTGATGCTATTTTGCTGATAGCTGCCGCGCTCACACCTGACGAAATCAAGCGTTTGGCAGCATTTGCACATTCGCTGGGCTTGGAAGTTTTGCTGGAAGTCCATTCGAGCGAGGAATTAGCGCAAAGTCTTTGCGATGATGTGGACGTAGTGGGCGTGAATAATCGTGATTTGCAAACCTTTGCGGTTTCGCTTGAAACGTCGGAGCGCCTTGTTGGCGAAATTCCAAACGCATTAGTAAAAATCTCCGAAAGTGGCATCAAAACGGCACAGGATATACACCGACTGCGCAGTGCAGGATTTCAAGGTTTTTTAATTGGCGAACAGTTTATGCGGCATAGTCGCCCCGAAGAGGCGTGTGCTAACTTCATACGGGAAATGCGTTCATTTGCTTCTACGGTGAAAGCATTGGGATTTACGGAACTCCCTTCGTAAATTTGTCGGAATGAAGGCTTGAGGAACTACATTTGGGTTCTCGACCTACGTAACCAAGACAAATAACCATATTTATTCGTAACCCGTAATTTTTGGAGGAAGTATGCCCAAAACGGCACAATTTGAAGAGATGCTCGGCATCAAACACTATGTGAAAAACCCTGAATTTGCTGCTTTCCTGAAGCAATCTGCCGTGGAAGCAATAAAGCAGGCGAGCGCAGAAGAACTTGCCGAATTCGTTTTTGGCGGTCTGGATGAGAGTATTGAAGCCTTCGATGCAGAAATGGGAAGCCCCGTCAGCACATTTTTGATGAGCGATGAAGACGAGGACGATGACGATTTTGATGATGATGACGATGAGTTTGATGAAGATGACTTTGAGGAAGATGATTCCGAAGATGAAGACGACGACGAAGATGAAGAAGAAGAGGATGACGAAGATGAAGAAGAGGATGACGATACCTACGGCGACGAAGACATCGAAGACCTTGAGGAATTCGATCCCGAAGAAGAGGAAGAGGATGACGAAGAAGACGAGGACGATGATGAAGAAGATGAAGATTTCGATGAAGACGAAATCGAAGCGGAAGAATTCGATAACGAAGACCTTTCGGTCTTTGACGACGACGACGACGATGAATTCTAAGCACGTTGTTTCTTCGGAGGCAAATGGCGGGCGCACACGCTCATCACAGACGCTCAGGGTAAAGGTATGCGGACTCCGCGATGAACAAAACATCGAAGCGCTTCTTCGTCATTCTTTGTCGCCCGACGCTCTATCGCGCAATGCTTTGCCGGTTGATGCTCTTGGGTTCATTTTCTACCCAAAATCACCGCGCTTTGTTGGAGAGTCTCTCCGTCCTGATTTTATGCGCTCAGTGGGGCAACGTATTCGCACGGTTGGTGTGTTTGTTAATGCCGATGTGGATATAATCCTACACACCATAGAGCGCTTCGGCTTCGGTGCTGTTCAGCTTCATGGCGAGGAAACGCCGGATTGCTCTGCAAATCTCAGAGAGCGCTTAGAATCTCACTTCCCTAGCGTACAGATATGGAAAGCATTTAGTATCGCCACACAGGACGACCTTACACCGATTTCGCGGTATGATGGAATTATTGACCTAGCGCTTCTGGACACTAAAGGTACGGCACACGGCGGCAATGGAACGCGCTTTGATTGGTCGCTGCTGGACGATTATTCTTCTCCAACACCATTTCTACTCAGTGGTGGCATAGCACCCGAACACGCTCTTGAAATCAGGAACATTCAGCATTCGCGTTTGCTCGGTATCGATATTAATAGCCGATTCGAGACCGCTCCGGCACTGAAAGATGTCGGAGCGGTACATCGTTTTCTTGATGAATTGAAATAATCAGGATTTTCTCCACACCACGCTTGACCAGCTATGACCACAACACCTTCTCTCACCACATCCTCGAAGCACTTCGGCGT
>JANYDO010000520.1 GCA_025363605.1 Candidatus Kapaibacterium sp. | reverse complement strand
AGTGAAACGTATTTTCGTGTTATTGGAGCGGATTCTAATCTTGTTCTTGCCGAACTTGCAAATTATCCGAATCCCTTCGCTGAGACCACAACGATTCGCTTTCGGCATAACCAAACGTCTGCGCAACCTTATAGCATCCGTATTTATTCGACAAGCGGAACGCCCGTCAAAGTTCTTTCCGGCTCAACTACCGCCCGAACCATGGAAGTTCTCTGGGATGGACGTGATGAATCCGGCTCCACTATTTCCAGTGGTGCTTATTTGTACGAGGTACGTGTGAGCAGTACAGACGGACAGACACAATCTGCAAGCAGAGGTTTTGTGAAAGTTCGGTAAAACAACAGCATCAAAGCAAACAATCATTTCTTTTCTCATTTTTTGTCATATTCTCATGAAATTATCTGCAAAAAACCTTGCTCTGCGCACCAATAAGCGCTCTGCATTGCGTACGGCAGCACTTGTTGTTGCGCTAGTGACCATGTATGGAGCAGCATTTGCGCAAGCACCTCTTGGTGGACAGCCGGCAGTACCATTTATGCTTATTGGTCCCGATTCCCGTGCAAACGGTATGGGCGATGCCGGTACTGGCATGGCAGAAGACCTGAACGCTGTTCACTGGAATCCGGCAGGTCTCGCATTCCAGTACGACCGCCAAGTATCCTTATCGTTCTCACGCTGGCTACCGCAGTTTAATGCAGACTTGTATTATGCTCGCGGAGCGTATTCGCAGTATGTACCGGCATTACAAAGCACGATTGCTGTAGATTTCTTATTGTTTAATTTGGGTCAATTTGTCCGCACCGACATTCAGGGACGCGAACTCGGACGATTCAATTCATTTGAATTCACGCTCACCGGAGCGATTGCGACGCAAGTAACGGATGATATTGGCATCGGAGCGGCAGTGAAGTACATCCAATCTAATCTCGGCGCAACAGCAGATAACGTAGGCGGCGGTCTCGGTCAAACCGTAGCGATTGATATTTCAGGTCTTTGGAAGCCGCTGAAATTAAAAATAGGCGAAGCAGACCTGAGCGACCGTATTTCGATTGGTGTCAATCTGAAGAATCTTGGACCTTCGATGACCTATAACCAATTCTCCGATCCCTTGCCGATGCAAATGCGCTTCGGACTTGCCGGAACGCTTGTTCGTGATGAATTTAATGAGTTAAATTTTGCCGTTGATTACGCTAAGCAACTCGTCCGCCGCGACTCTGTCGGCTCGAACTTTGACCGCGCTATCCCCGCAATTTTTACGGGCTGGGGAACACGCGAATTTGAACTTGCCGGTGGCTTGGAATACTGGTACGACCGCACTGTTGCGCTTCGTGCTGGCTATTACTTCGAGCCGGCACGGGTTTCTAACGCCATTCGCAACTACTTTACTGTTGGTCTTGGTGTTCGCTTCGATATTTTCGAGGGTAACTTCAGTTATGTCCTGCCCACACAAGTCAACAATCCTCTTGCCAATACGCTCCGCTTCTCGCTCATGGTTAACTTCAAAGACGGAAAGCAGCTTCTTGGCATTAAGCCAACGAAATAATAATCTTGAATCCGAGAATGACTGAAACATCAAAAAGCCGTGTGGGACAAGTCAATCCCACACGGCTTTTTCTTTTCTTCACAATCAATCGTCGCTTTCAACCTTGCATTCAAGAACAATTTATTCTTCCGTCGGCACTTCATAAAACGCACGATGACGCGCTTCATATTGGTCACCATGCCCGACGACGACTAATTCGTGGCTTGCGGTCATGCGCTGCGTCCGTGAAGCCGGCAAGCCGGATTGCATACAGACAGCAAGAGTTTTGGTAACGTATTCTGCCACTGCCATTAAATTCGGCATCGGACCAAAGGGCTTGCCGCGATAGTCCAAGTCCAATCCCGCTACAATCACACGCTTGCCCTGATTCGCTAACTCTTCGCACACATCCACAATCCCGTCATCAAAAAACTGTGCTTCGTCCACACCAATAACATCCGCTTCTTGCGAAAGGGGAATAATTTCGGATGAATGCTTTACAATATGAGATGCTATGCGGTGTTGGCTGTGCGACACCACTTCAGTAGCGCTATAACGGTCGTCAACGATCGGTTTGAAAATTTCCACGCATTGCTTGGCAATCTGCGCGCGTCGCAAGCGGCGAATCAATTCCTCGGTCTTGCCGCTAAACATACATCCGGCAATGACTTCAATCGAACCGTAAGGCAAAACGTGGCGCTCTGTGGCAGGACGCTCGGTAAAAGGTGTGCTCATGCTGCTGCGGGAAAAATAAATAAGAAAAAGCCGCCTGCTTGCGAAAACAAGCAAATATGCGGCTTACAAAATACAATTTCCTCGCAAGAGCAAAAAATAACGTTTTCAACAGGATATGCACAACCCAAGCAAAACGCCGTAACGCAGCCAACGCAGTACAGATGCGAACCTAAAACTCAAGATTGAACAGATATTGAAACTGGCGCTTTGCAGCGCTCTTCGGCGCAAACCCCGCAGCCATGTTGCGCAGACGTGCTTTTGCGCCGCCCCAATTAGTGAGTTTTCCGATTCGGTAGGACGTATTGACCACATACTGCGCTTTCTTCATTCGCATTGACTCATATCGCTTGAATGCCGCTTCCACACTTGTTTCCAGCGACAAGGCTTCCGCAAGTGCAAACCCATCTTCCACAGCCTGACAGCCGCCCTGCCCCATATTTGGCGTAGTAGCGTGGGCAGCGTCACCCACCAAGACGACACGCCCTTCGTGCCACGAAGGAATCGGCGTAAAGTCCCAAATATCATTACGTATAATCTGCGATTCCTCTGCCGCCGACAGCATCTCTCGCAAATACAGCGGAAAGTCTCTGTATATTTCGGCAAGATGACTCTTCACCGTGCCGAGTGCATCCTTGCCGCTATGCGGTGCACAGGCAGTTGCGTAGAAATACACTTGCTTGGCGTTCACGTGCGAATAACCAAGCCGCACGCCCGGCTTAGTGCTCCACATCTCAGTTGCCGCTTGCCCATTCGGCATAGAATAGTTCACAATACTACGCCAGCAGGTTTGCCCGGAGTAGCGATAGTTGGCATCACCAAAAAGCGCCGTGCGCACCACCGAGCGAATACCATCCGCACCAATGAGAATATCTCCTGTCACTGCGGAAGCGTCCTCAAAACTCTCTTTGACGCTATTTACTCCTTGTTCGACAAATGCACACCGTTTTCCCAAATGAAGCGTACCCGGCGCAAGCTGCGCAAGAAGAATTTCTTGCAAGACTGCACGGTGGATTGGTACGAGCGGAAGTCCACTTGCGCCCATCTCGGCAGGAGAGAATCGTTGTATTACTCGCCCGGTCGTGTCAGCAATACAACTACTTTTCACACTGAAACCACCAGCAAGCACCTTGTCTATAAATCCTAAACGCTGAAATACGGTGAGCGCATTCGGAGCAACCCATATTCCAGCACCAACGGCGTGTATCTCCGGCGCAGCCTCATAGACGTGCGCTTCTATGCCGCGCTGCTGCAAGGCAATGGCTGTGGTCAAGCCGCCAATTCCGCCGCCGATAATGACTGCCCGTTTGACCAGTGTTTGTACAGCTTGCACGTTATTTATTCCATTTGGAATGCTCGTATTCATTTTTTTTTGTAGTTTTGTGTGGGACAAATGCCCTAAATTAGGACAAAAGGACTATTTTAGGACAAACATACTAAAACTATTTTTTGTTGTCAAGTAAAATCATATCAGAATGGAATCAGTATCATCAACTGCATCAGCACTTGCTCCGAAGCCGCTTAAAACCAGAGAGCGCATTTTGGAGGCGGCTCGCGCCCTCTTCAATCAGCACGGTACGGACGAAATAAGTACACGCCATATCGCCACCGAACTTGGCATAAGTCATGGCAATTTGTGCTATCACTTTCCGCGCAAAGAAGATATTATCGAAGCACTCTACAAACAGCTTGCAGAGAAGATGAACGCACAGGTTTTGGCACTTCAACCATTATCAACGCAAGCGACAAAGCACTCTGCAGCTTTATCAAGAAAAAAAACTTCCCCGCAGAACACTCAACCACGAATGACGCTTGAGTCGCTGCTTGCTGGCACCGTGCGGAGTTTCGAGGTGCTATATGAGTATAAATTTTTGATGCTGGATTTTGTCAGCGTTATGCGGAAACTGCCGTCTGTCCGAGAGCATTACACAGAACTTGTGCGCCTCAGAAAGCAGCAATTTAGCGCAATTCGGGCATATTGCGTGGCGGAGGGCTGGATGAAATCAGATACGGCGAGCCGTTTTGATACGACGATGAACGAAGCATTGTTTATCGTGGGAGACTTCTGGATGGCATCGGCGGAAATTTTGTACGAAGGCGAGGAAAGCGCCAAAATCCCGTATTATGCAAAGGTTATGGAAGCACTCTTTGTGCCGCTTCTCACGGAAAAAGGCTTACGCGAATTGGCAGCGCTTACCCCCGCCGAAGTTGCGTAATGATGCTGTGCGCAATTTCTTCCGGCGCTCCCGCGAGCCATTCAATGCGCTCGTCGCGGCGAAACCACGTGAGTTGGCGTTTGGCGTAGCGGCGAGTGTTTTGCTGCGTGAGTTCAGTTGCTTGCTTGAGCGATATTTCGCCGCGCAAGTGCGCCATTGCTTCCTTGTAGCCAACGGTATTGAGCGCGTTTAAGTCAGGCGAATACCCCAACGCCAATACCTGAGCCGTTTCCTCAAGAAGTCCATTCGCAAACATTGCCGAGGCACGAGTATTGATGCGAACATACAGTTCTTCACGTTCGACATGAACACCGAAAAAGCGTGTCGTGAAGGAGCGCCCTACGTGTGAGGTCTGGTGCGCTTCTGAAAGCGGAATGCCTGTGGCACGATAGTATTCGAGAGCACGAATAATGCGGCGCGGATTCATGTCGTCGTATTTCCTTGCTGACGCGGGATCAACTCGTTTCAATTCCTCCGCAAGCCCTGTTATTCCTTGTGCTTCAAATTCTGCTTGCAATGCCAAACGCTCTCTTTCCAATGCTTCCTTGTGAAGCGCATCAATGCTTGCTTCCGGCGCTTCCTCAAAAAAGCCATCACAAAGCGCTTGCACGTACAAACCCGCACCGCCCACAATGACGGGCAATTTGCCGCGCTCACGTATTGCGGCGAGTCTTTGCGAGGCTTCTGTGCCAAAATCTCCTGCGCTGAAGCGCTCGTCGGGATTTTTACAATCAATAAAATGGTGCGGAACGCTCCGCATATCTTCTGCGGATGGCTTTGCTGTGCCGATGGTGAGGTGGCGATAGATTTGGCGGGAGTCTGCGGAAATAATTTCCACAGGAAACGCAAAGTCATTGTGCAAACCCAGTAAAAACGACAGTTCCAACGATGTAGCCGTTTTACCGGAAGCAGTCGCACCGACAATCGCAATGGTATCGGGACGTTTTCGCTCCATCATGCTGACCATCCCTGTTCGCCCAGAAGCGGCACAAAACGGAAGGCTTGGAACTCTTCTGCCTGAAAAGCATCTGCGCCCGAAGCGGCATGAACTCTTGTAATGCGATACAAACGTTGACTTGTTTGAGAACCAACAGGGACAACCATTTTTCCGCCAACGGCGAGTTGCTGCGCTAGCGCCTCCGGCACGTCGGGCGAACCTGCCGTCACGATAATTGCGTCAAACTGCGCATTCTCACTCCAGCCAAGCGTTCCGTCGGAGAGGCGCATCTGTGCTTGGATACCGAGCGCGGCAAATCGCTTTTCGGTCTCCGCAAACAATTCAGGAATACGCTCCACAGTGAAAATGTGACGAATACCCATTGCAGCGAGGATGGCTGCCTGATAGCCGCTTCCCGTGCCAATTTCCAGCACTTTGTACGTAGGAAGTTGTTCTGGCGTGGGCGCAAGAAGTTCGGTCATAAACGCAACGGTATAAGGCTGTGAAATCGTCTGCCCCGCGCCGATAGGCAACGAGACATTCTCATACGCTCGTGCTTTGAGTGCTTCCGGCAAAAAATCTTCGCGCCGCACAGTAGCAAGCGCTTGCAAGACAGCTTCATTCTTGATGCCCTTCGCACGAAGTTCTTGCAGAAGTGCCTGTTTTTGCGCCTCTCGGACTGTTGAGCGGGTGAATGTGGATACGTGGTCGAGCATTTGCTGTTGGGATGAAAAAGAAGCAGTGTTATCATCGCGGCACAGCGCCAATGCCGGGAGCATTTGGCAACGTGATTTTTCCATTGACAAAGGTAATTCCCTTGAAAGCATCGTTTTTGCTCAGAAGTGCACCGTCGAGGTCTGCCCAATCTACCATCGGCGTTAGATGCGCTGCCGCCGTAATCCCACATGAGGTCTCCGTCATACAGCCAATCATCACTTTCATTCCGAATGCTCTAGCGAGTATAATCATTTTATGCGCTTCTCGCAAACCCGTCGTTTTCATCAGTTTCAGATTCACGCCGTGGTACGCGCCCTTCATTTTGATAAGGTCTGGAAGGCGCTTAATTGCTTCATCTGCCATAACGGGAATGGGACTGCGCTCGGTAATCCATGCGTTTTCGTCCACCATTTCTTTCGGCATGGGCTGTTCAATCAGCACTGCGCCCTTTTCCTTGAGAAAGTGAATCGTTTCTAGCGCTTTTTCTTT
>JANYDO010000409.1 GCA_025363605.1 Candidatus Kapaibacterium sp. | reverse complement strand
CCGAAAAGGAGCCTCCAAGATATAGAATGGAGTCTTGCACCGCCATCGTGAAAATTTCACCATTAGGAACGATTGAAGAATCAGCAACTGCGCCAGTGGAACGATTGAATAATGTAAAAAGGGGACCACCATAACTGAAGTCGGTATTCCGTTTGTATCCGAAAGCTGCTATTGTGTTGTTTGCCACTGCGATAGAAGAAACAACATTCTTGCCCGGAGTTGGTTGCCAAGAAGTAAATGTACCTGTTGCTAAGAATATTTCCCCGAGAAATGAGAACCGTTGGGACTGTTGAAGAAAAGAAGACATCCCACATACATACAAAGTCGAATCACCCAGAGCAAGCGACGTGCAGTAAAAGTCTCGAAGACTGTAGGACTCATCAAAAGGATTCCACGGAAGCAGACGACCGGTTCGGGCGTCGAGTGCAGCCAGTCCTTTACGAGATTGTCCGGCAATGGTCGTGAACTCACCCGCAACATAGAGGATATTATTTCGAGCAACAATGCTATGGATTGTTCCTTCCACCAAATATTTCCATCGTATGGTTTGCCCTGTTTCGGTGTCAACCGCAAAAAGATGGTATGGTTTCCCTTGAACAGATATGTTCCCGGCAATAATGACAGAAGAATCGGTAGCAGCGATAAGCTGTACTTTTTCCGTTCCCTGAGGTGCTTGCCAGTCGAGTATCTTGCCTTGTGCAGAAATACGAGCCGCCAAATTACGTTTATTTTGACCAACATTCTCGAAACTTCCACCGACGTACCAAGCACCTTGTCCATCAGAAACAGCAGTGGTAATATCGGCAGAAGAATAACCGAAGGAAGAGAATTTGGGAAAGAGAGTATCTGCATTATTGTTGGAGGGAGTCGTGAAAACAACACCACTGCTCCTTAAAAGAAGATGCGTTCTGGGCACAAATGCCGTAAAACTTCCACCGACATAGAGAGTATTTCCCGTTGCGGCAAGAGCTTTAACAGTACCGTTCGGTGTCAAAAGGGGAAAGGTGCTTTGGGCTAAACCTGAGGAAAAAGCCGCAAGAAAAAAGAAAAGGCAACAATATCGTGCTACAAATCTGCTGTGAAACGATGATGTACGCATAGCAAGAATAATAGTGTGTTGGGGAAACTCCACGCGAAGTAGGGCAATTTCGTTCATCGAAAAACCGCGTTATGAAACCAAAAGATGAAGTAGAGATGCCGCAATCTATCATTTTTCCAGATATTTTTTTGATTCTTTGTTTTGGGGTACATTCGACGAGAGTACCCATAGTGGCGGAAGCACCTAATCACAATTCCGATTGCAAATCAATGTTGAATTTGTCACCTCCACATCGTAGTTTTGATACAGTAGAACGAAACCGTCTCACATTTTTTTAGCATACTATGACCTACACCATCACTCTCGAAGAAGCGCAGCCGAAGTTTGCCGCACTCCTCGAACAAGCCTCACGAGGCGATGAAATAACGATTCTACAGGGGACTGAACCCTTTGCACGTATTCTTCCGCCCGCAACGCAACCGTCGGCAGAGCAATCACCAGAACAGCCCCAACGCCGTTTTGAGTTTGGTATGGCAAAGGGATTGATTGGCACCTTGCCGGATGATTTTGATGAGCCGTTAGAAGATTTCAAGGAGTATATGTAATGCGATACTTGCTGGATACGGGGTATTAAAATGTGTAAAATCCCTCACTCCCCAAACTCATCAAACGCCACACTCACCGCAGGCAGCTTCACCACAAACTTCGCACCCTTGCCAAGCTCGCTTTCGCACCAGATGTCGCCGTTCATCGCCTCAGCCAGCTTTTTAGCGATAGAAAGTCCTAGCCCTGTCGAATGTTCACCGCCAGTCGGCTGTGCCGAAAGACGAGCAAATTTGCCAAAGAGCTTCCGCTTATCTTCCTCGGTCAAGCCCTGCCCCTCGTCTTGCACTTCAAAAAGAACACTGTTTTCGTGTTTGCTCACTCGTAAGAAAATACGCTTCTCCGGCGGTGAATACTTAATTGCGTTAGAAACAAGATTGTCCAGTATTTGCAGCGTCGAGGACTTATCGGCAAAGACCATCGTGTTGTCCGGCGGTATTTCGACGTGCATAGATATTTGCTTTGCTTCCGCCCGCCCGCGGTAGTCGCTTGCCACGTATTGCGCTACTTCCATCAGGTCAAACGGAATCGGCGTGAGGCGTACAGCTTTGTTTTCGATAGCGTTCACATCCAGCAAATTCGTAATGAGGTCGAACATACGAGTAGATGCCGTCTGAATATCGCCCGAAAACTCTTCCACTTCCGCCGAAGTCAGTGTGCGGGCTTCCACGTGCAGCACCTTTGCCAGCATGGAAATATTCGAGAGCGGATTTTTCAAATCGTGCGCCACGATACCCAAAAACTCATTTTTTTCGTTGTTCAGTTCGCGGAGGGATTCATTGAGCGTTTCCATTTCCGATTTTTGCGCTTCTACCGCCACTTTCTGCGCTCCCACTTCGCGGTAGGCATGTGCCAGTTCGACGTTGCGCAAGCGGTAAATCTCAGCGTCTTGGCGGGCGCGGTCTGCCTCGTAGGACTTCATTTGCGCTTTAATAAGGTCTTGCTGTGCTTTGTAGTGTTCCCGTCGCATGACGTTGTATTTGCCGACCAGCGCTAAGGACAACAGCACCACTTGGGCGAGCGAACCAATCTGTATGGTCAAATTGGTAAGCATATTCGATGGCAAAAGACCAAAGGTTTTCAGCGTGTATAAGACCACTCCGGCAATAAACGCAAGCCACGAAATGAAAAAGTATTTTGCCGGCTCATAGCCGCTGCGCCACTCTAAGACTGCATTCACAACCAAAACAGGTGATGAAACCATCGCTAAAAATGTTGTGATGCGAATACTCCACGAATACGGTAAAAAGAGTGCAAATGCGGCACTGAGAGCCGTCAAAGGAAGCATAACCAGATAGATTTTGTCGAACATCGGAGCATTCGCTTTGCTACCGAGAAATGAACGTGCAAAAAATATCGCCCAGAACGTCGCAAAGCCCATAAAAAGGGGCAGACTGACATTCCCCCACCAAATGGCATTTGGCCAAAAATACTGGAAGGACAGCCCATTCAGCGTAGCCTGATACATGATTTGCCCGGCAATGAACAAGACATAGTACAAATAGCTCACATCTCGAATCCCTAAAAACAGCGCCAGATTATAGAGCAGCATCACCGCCATTGCGCCATAATAAATCCCAATAATGATTTGCTCACGGCTCAGGAACTGCGTAAAGGCTGTGGGCGACCACGCATTGAGCGGAATGCTCATCGAACTTGTTGTCCGAAACCGCACGTAATAGGTGCGCTCCGATAAAGGTTTTTCTTGAAGACTAATAACGCAGTTTCGGTATTCAACGTCGCGCTGGTAAAATGGAAAATGGTCGCCCGTCACTTTGCTGGTATAAGCGCCGGACTCGGGAATAAAGACCGTTACCGAGTCAATCATCGGATAGCCCACTTCCAAAAGCCAATCACACGGGTACGACTGGCGATTCGCCACCGTAAAGCGCACCCAATAGGCAGAGGAGGTAAAACCAAACGAAGGCGTAATTTTTTCTGAGTGCTTCCATGCTCCATCAGAGGCAGAAAGCACCGACTGGAGCGTCATTTGGGCGGAAACATCCTCCAAAATTTCAATTCTTGTGCCAAGCGCCGTGCCGGATAAAAATTCCTGCGTGAGCATCTGCGGTGCAGGCAGGGCAACGACAGGGCTTTGGGCAAATACCGCCACACAAGCCAGAGATACGAATAAGCGTAATAAGCGGAGGAAAGGCATTATATCACTCTCCCATGAACACACAATCAACGAACACAGTTTATTCCTCGTAATTTACTCCTCGCATTGACAAATCCACACAAAAAAATGCTTCTGCAAATGTTTCCATAAAAACGATATTGCGCCGTGCAAAACGTTTTGCGTATCTTTGCCTAGTTTGGTTGTGATTAGTATTTATTTCTCTTCAAACACGACAATTTCACCAATCGGTAGCACAGACATTCCTGTCTGTGGTGTTTGAAACGGTGTTCGAGGACTACACAGACAGGAATGTCTGTGCCACCGAAGCCAGTTTTCAAGATTTTTGTGAAATTTTGTCGTGTATCAAGATTATTTCTCTTTTTATTCATCTTTCCAATGAGGGCTACGGTATGCGGTTGGTTACTTATCTCGTGCAGGGCGAAGAGCGCCTAGGATTGCACGTGCAAGAGCAAATTCTTGACCTTGAGCGCGTGTACAGTTTTGCCAAGCCCACTATTCACGGGCATTTGGAGGCGATGCCGTCCAACATTCTTGAATATCTTCGCGCTGGCGAAATTGCCCATCACGAAGCACATAAACTAGAGGCGTGGTACGCTTCCAATCATCACGCGCCTGTTCCTGCCGGAACAGTTATCGAAACTTCATCAGTGCAGATACTCGCACCCGTGCCGCACCCTGTG
>JANYDO010000370.1 GCA_025363605.1 Candidatus Kapaibacterium sp. | reverse complement strand
CGGAAGATGTTATCGATGAAGAGCAGCACGTCGGCGCCGAGTTCATCGCGGAAGTATTCCGCCATCGTGAGTGCCGTCAGAGCCACGCGCATACGTGCGCCTGGTGGTTCGTTCATCTGTCCGAACACCATCGCTGTTTTGTCAATAACACCCGATTCAATCATTTCCGCGTAAAGGTCGTTTCCTTCGCGTGTGCGCTCGCCCACGCCGGCAAATACGGAGTATCCGCCGTGTTGCTTGGCGATGTTATTGATAAGCTCTTGAATAATAACCGTTTTGCCTACACCTGCACCACCGAAGAGACCTGTCTTTCCGCCCTTCGTGAAGGGTTCGATAAGGTCAATAACTTTGATGCCTGTCTCGAACATCTCTTTTTTCGTGGAGTAGGAAGCGAAATCCGGCGAGGGGCGGTGAATGGGCGAAGTTTTGCTGTCTTTCAGACTTTCTTTCCCATCAATAGTATGTCCCGTTACGTTGAAAAGGCGACCAAGCACTTTGGGTCCGACAGGCACAGCGATGGGCTTACCCATATCGGATACTTTCATGCCGCGTGTCAGACCGTCGGTCGCATCCATTGCCACCGCACGAACACGTGATTCGCCCAAGTGCTGCTGCACCTCACAAACAAGTTCTTCCGCTTTTCCGGTATCTACCGATGTGCGCTGTATGCGGAGTTCATTCAAGATGCTTGGGAGTGAGCCACCCGAAAATTCTACGTCCACCACCGGACCGATAATCTGTACGATTGTGCCTTCATTCATAACGTTGTGCAAAAAAAATTGTGAGGGAAAAAGTTGTATGAGTATTGATTTTTTGTCATATTCAAGAGTTCAAGCTGCACACTTGCGGGTGGCAACGACATACAGCCTCCAAAAGTACGGAATAAGTGTCATTTTGGCAAAATAAATTCTTTAGTCTATTCAAGCATTCAACCTAAATGGCTTCTCTCAAACGCAAAGTCATTGTGAATCCGGCTTCCGGTAACGGGCGTACAGGCAAGACATGGCAAGAAACCGAACGGTATCTGCGCAAAACGCTTGGTGATGTTGATATTTCCTTCACTCGCGCCGTCAAAGATGCGACCATTCTCACCACTCAAGCGCTCCGCGAAGGCAGCTACGAACATATCATTGCCGTCGGTGGCGACGGCACACTGAGCGAAGTCATGAATGGATTTTTCGTTAATGACTTCCCCGTGAATCTCCGTGCAGCGCTTTCCTACATTCCTTCCGGCACAGGCAGCGATATTGCAAAGACGCTCGGCATCCCGGCAAATAAAGAGCAAGCAATTATGCGCATTGCAGGACTACTGACCGATAATAGTCGTCAAATGCTTGATGTCGGAAAACTTACCTATAAACGATTGGACAATACCGATTTTACTGGTTATTTTCTCAATGTCGCCAGTTTTGGGATGAGCGGAAACGTTGTCCGGCATATCAACCGTGCGTCATTTCTGAAACGTTTTGGCGGCAAGGTTGCTTTTTATCTGTCATCCATGCTGTCGTTAGGACAATACACTAATAAATCTGTACACCTTCGCGTTGAGCAGGAAGGAAGAACCGTTCTTGATGAAACCATTGATACAAGGCTGATAGCCATTGCCAATGGTCGTTTCTTTGGCGGCGGTATGATTATAGCCCCCAATGCCGCGCCGAATGACGGCGTGTTCGATGTGGTGATTATAGCGCATCTGAACGCCATTGAGACAGCAATCAAATTTCAAAAAATCTACACCGGCTCTCATCTTGACGATGCAGCCGTCCGCGTAGTACGGGGAACGTGCATCACAGCTACAAGCCACGAAACAGTCTGGATTGATGCCGACGGCGAATTTCCGGGGAAATTGCCGCTGACGATTGAGATTCTTCCCACCATATTGCCATTTGTCTAAATTCCTTGCGCCGTCGTGTTTTCCCTCACGATTTGCTGAAAAATGTTGTAGTTTTGGCATAGCATCGCTGATTCAAATTCACGCGCTTCAAACCCGACAACTCTGATTGATCTATGGCAAAAAGGAAAAAACACTCAGAACCTTCGCCTCGCCGCTTATCGTCTACGCAGCGCTCTTCTCTTTTACTTATGCCCATGCTGCTTCTTATATGGTGTGTGGCATATTATCTCTTGGGCGGCGAAATTATTGCCGTAAACAAAGGGTTTGGATGGGATGGTTATAATTATGGTATGTTTGCATGGCAGTTCTATAAACTTTTAGACACTCCTGTTCTAGATCCATATCTGGCGCAACGAGTCTTGCCTAGTGCCATAATTCACTACGCAATGCGCCTATTTGCTATACCGCTTAACTACTCGAATGTTCTACAAGGATTCATTGTTCTGAATACAGTATGTATTACTGCCGCCGGGTGGTTCTGGGCAGCCACGATGCAAAGACTTCAAGTATCGCTACGGATGCAATGGCTTGGTTTTATTGGTGTTTTTGGTAATTTGGCACTTCTGAAGATGAGCCTTTATTATCCACCACTAACGGATATACCGGCATTCTTTTTGACTATTCTGGCACTGTATTGCTATTTACATGGTTTTACCATAGCGCTGTATGTAACGGCGGCAATAGCATATTTCACGTTCCCAACCGGGTTTTATATTACAGCATTGCTCATTTTGCTACCGTACGCGCCTCTTGTTCAAGAATCGGCGGAAAGCCGGAATTTGCTAAACACATTGCAACGGCGGCTTGCTCTAACGGGAACAGTATTGACGATAATTATTGCCGGGGTGAGCTTGACGTATTTTGCTGTCATTCAAAAAGTCTCTTTCCCGGGTGTAGAAAGTATATTTCAGCCAACTCTCGCGTTTAGTATTCCTTTGATGCTGGCGTATCTTGGTGCTATTGCTTGGATAGTTTTTAGCTCTACGCCTTGGCAACGTCTGGGGGCAATACTTCGAGAGCGCTCTTTTGCGGTGCGCGGCGCGGCAGTAATAGGGATGTGGGGAGTTCTCATGCTTCTACGTATAAAATTCCTCCAAAGTCCCGACCCACGTATTACGCCGCCGATGAATGTCAATTTATTCTTTGCCGGAAGTTTATCACTTTCTATCGCCAAACCCTTACTGCCATTTATTTCTCACGTGGTGTATTTTAGCCCACTGATTGTAATTGCTGCGTTTTCGTTTCGCTCTCTGTATCAAGCCAGCTTCATACATCTTGGATTTGGCTATGCCGCGGTTGTAGCAATTACCGCACTGATGAGCAGTATTATGTCTGAATCTCGCCAACTTATCAATCTTATGCCATTCATTATGCTTGGTGTTGTCTTGATAGGCAAGGAACTGCACATTCAGCGTTGGCATTTGGGATTATTCGCAATTTTGGGAATAATGTTCTCAAAAATTTGGCTCACCTTCAACTATCCTGATATGGCTGAGAAAGGCTTCGGCAGTATCAGTCTTTTTCCTGCGCAATGGTATTTTATGAATCACGGTCCTTGGATGGCTATGACAGGTTACCTCTGGCAAGCCGGAATTATCCTTGTCGTAAGCATCGCATTGTGGTTCATGTTTCCAAGATTTCGCCGATGAAAGTTGCTGCGTATCATTGAAGCCACTTCAACCATTATCGAAGACCGCGCAGTACTGCAATCTCATTTTTAATTCTCATCAACACCGTTTGTCATGCAAGAGTTTATCATCAGTTTTGTTCCGTTAGCATTGCGCAATGACCCCGACACCTTCCGACGAGCGCGGTTATTGGTGACAACGTCGTTCTCTACGATGTTTATTGCAACATTCTATGCGTTACAATACTTTTTTTTAATCCATAGTCTTTCCGGTGGCATTTTGCTGTTGGGAGCATCGTTGCTACTCCTTTTTATCCCGTTCTTGCTACGTGGTGGAACAGGACTGAACGGTCTTTGTCACATACTGGTCGGCTCATTTCTTGTGGTCAGCACCGGTTTGGTAATGAACGAAGGTGGGCATGACGCTTTGACACGCATTTGGATAGCTGTTGTACCGCTTTTGGCAGTGATATTCACCGGCTTACGGGGTGGTTTTCGCTGGCTTCTGATAACGCTCTTCATTTTGACCGTATTTTTTATCCTGAAATTGAGCGGAATAGAAGTGCCGAGCGTCCAAATGTCGCCAATGCAAAGGCAATTACAGGGATTTTTCGGTATTGTGGGTATTGCTATATTAGTTTTCCTCTTGGGACAAATCTACGAACGCAGCAAGAACACAACACTGGAGGAATTGGAAATAACGCGCAAAGAATCCGAAGCTCGTTCTCTGTCAGATTACGCAGCACTCGAAACGCTTAAACAAGAGAATGAACAACGCGCCCGCCGTGATTTGCAACAAATCGAAGAGCAAAAACAATACCTTGCCTCCCACGTTTCGACTGCCATGCACGCCATTGACCTGATGGCACAAGGCGACTTGACGGGGCGCTTGAAAGCAGAAACCAACGACGATATTGGACAACTTTTTAATGCTATCAATAGTAGCATGGAAAATGTTAGCCGCATGATTGCGCAAGTTGTCGGTTCGGTCAACAATACAGCCGATGCCGTTTCCCAGATTAGCGGTGCAACGGAAGAACTTTCTTCCGGTGCAAAAGAGCAAAGTGGTCAGGTCGTGCAGCTTGCCGGAGCAGTCGAGGAAATGTCGCGCACCATCAGCAATAACACTCAGCAAATCTCCGTCGCTGCCTACGAAGCCTCACTTGCAAATGATGAGGCATACCAAAGCGAACAGGTAATGCGCAGCATGATTAACAACGTCCAGCAAGTCGGCAAAGTGGTATTGGATTCCGCAGCGAAAATCAAGCAACTTGGACAATCGAGCGAGAAGATTGGCGAAATCGTGTCGGTTATTGACGAAATTGCTGACCAAACCAACCTTCTTGCGCTTAATGCTGCCATCGAAGCTGCCCGCGCAGGCGATTCCGGACGAGGTTTTGCAGTCGTTGCCGACGAAGTGCGTAAACTCGCCGAGCGAACACAAAAAGCTACCAAAGAAATTTCGATAATGATAAAGACCATTCAAGGCGAGATGGGTGCTGCCGTTAAAGGCATGAACGAAGGCACAACGCTTGTGGAGCAAGGCTCACAACTCGTTACTCAAACGACGCAAGCATTAGAGCAGATTATCAACCGCACCAGCAAAGTTTCCGACGTAATGTCACAAGTCGCCTCCGCCAGCGACCAACAGTCCTCCACCAGCGCACAGATGGCGCAAAGTATGCACGCAATGTCGTCGGTGGTGGAAGAATCTAACGAAGGCGTACAGGATATTGCCCGTAGTATTGATAGCCTCATGCGTCAAGCGGATGAACTTCGTGATTCGATTAGCCGTTTTGTTTTGAGTACCGATGCGCGTTTGACCACAACGCAGCCTACATTGCCACAAGCGCGAAGCCGCTCACTACCGCCATCTTCGAGTCGTCATTAGAATAGAGCTTTTGCGTAGTGCTTGGCATCATTTCATATTCTCCTGTCTCTATGATGTTCACTTCTATTCATCCCTATAATCAAAGCATTATTGCGGAGTATCCCGCTATTGATGCCGTCACTCTCGAACAGCGCTTGGAATCGGCTTCTCGTGCATTCGAGGCATGGCGAACAACATCGTTTTCGCATCGTGCCGACCTGCTGAGGCGTGTAGCATCTGCTTTGCGGGCAAATAAGGACACACTGGCAAGACTTATCACGATGGAGATGGGAAAAATCCTTGCTGAATCTGCCGCCGAAATTGAGAAGTGCGCTCTTTGTTGCGATTTTTATGCCGAGCATGGAGAAGATTACCTTCGCAGTGAGGTGTTGACAAGCCTGAATCCGCCGGATGCTCTTCGTAGCAAGGTGTGTTTTGAGCCGCTTGGAGCAATCTTTGCCATTATGCCGTGGAATTATCCTTTTTGGCAGGTGTTTCGATTTGCTGCGCCGTCGCTTATGGCAGGAAATGTGGCTCTGCTAAAACACGCACCAAACGTGATGGGATGCGCTCTTGCGATAGAATTGCTCTTTCGTGAAGCGGAAGCACCTAATGGTGTATTTCAGACACTATTGGTAGATATAGACGTGGTAGAGCGTATTATTGCGCACGATGCAGTGCAAGGTGTTACGCTCACGGGCAGCGAATATACGGGTTCGAGTGTGGCTGCACTTGCAGGAAAACACATCAAGCGCACGGTACTGGAACTTGGTGGCAGCGACCCGCTTATTGTGCTTGCCGATGCAGATTTGGAGCGAGCAGCGAGCGTTGCTGTGCAATCGCGTATGCAGAATGCCGGACAGTCGTGTATCGCCTCTAAACGTTTTTTGGTAGAAAGCGCCGTGTATGATGAGTTCGTACATATACTTACACAAAAAATTGCAGATCTCAAGCAAGGCAATCCGTTTGACGCTGATACTACGACTGGCTCGATGGCGCGAAAAGACCTTGCCGAAAAACTTCATGACCAAGTGGAAGCGACTGTGACAGCAGGCGGAAAGCTCCTTGTGGGCGGTGAGCGCCACGAAGCGAACTTCCAACCCGCTTTGCTGGTGGATGTTCCGCACGCTTCGCCTGCTTTCAGCGAAGAAACCTTTGGTCCTCTGGCAGCAGTGGTGCGGGTTGCGAGCGACGATGAAGCCGTGCTAATGGCGAACAAAACCCGTTACGGATTGGGTGCGTCGGTCTGGACACGTGATGTGGAGCGAGGCGAGCGTCTTGCGCAGCGTATCAATGCGGGTGCAGTTTTTGTTAATGCACTTGTGAAGTCTTCACTACAACTTCCCTTCGGTGGCATTAAAAAGTCCGGCTATGGGCGTGAACTCTCGCATTATGGTATGAAAGAGTTTATGAACGCAAAAACAATTGTTGTCGGTGCGTGATGCCATGATTTTTTTGTACCATACATTTTCCTGTTGCAAAAACTCTGAGAATTATGCATCATTGTAGGAAATACAGTTGTTCTCACTTTGTTTCCTGATGTAATGTCTCCAAATGCTCCTGTTTGCCGCATTTCGTGGTATCTCACATTCCGATTGTTCCCTAATCTTCTCTATTGCTGTTCCCTTGCGGCAGTCTTAGCGCTTGTCACATTGCCACTTGTGGTGATGCCGCTTACTGCGCAGCATCTTGTCAATGATGCCTTGGGGCAATTTACCAATAGCACGGGTGCAACGGTGCGCTTTCGCGCTGAATCCGGTGAGTTTCGCAATGGCAATCCCGCTTCCGAACAAGTCCGCAACGATGGCACCATCGAATTTCTTGGCGCAGCAAATCGTTTTACCGGTGGTGCCGCACTTGGCGTGAACGAAGCACTTCGCGTGGGAGGTTTGGTGCGCTATGCAAGCTCGTCGGCAACAACGCAACAACAGATTCAAGCACGGTGGTATAGTAATCTTGCGCTCGACGGCATTGCTCAAAAGCGCATCGAAAGCGGCGTGTACGTTGGTGGTGAAAGCTCTGCTTCGGGTATTTTCACAGCAAGTGGCGGTGTGCGGTTCTACAACGGCACATTTTTTTATGACAACGTAACGGCGCAAACGTTGCTGGGCGGCGAAGATTACCAAAACCTTGAGATTCTGCGCGGTATTGAGTCAAAGCGTATCAGCGCAGGAGCAAGTGTCCGCACACGTGGCACGTTTCGTCAGAACTCTAGCAATGAAGGCGGTTTGCAAGTATTCGGAGCGTTGAGTATCGGCTCTGACGGTCTTTTCCCGCAAACGCTTTTGAGAAAAGGGAGTATCGAAATTGGCACAATAGCAACTGGTAGTGTTCATAATACACTTTTGCCAACTCTAAGTATTCGTGCAGGGCGCTTGAGCATTGGTGTCCGTGAGTGCAGTGTTTATGCTGGCTTGCTCACCACACACACAGCAAGCGCTTCTATGCTTATTCAAACTGGCGCAAATGTTCGGTTGTATGCTTTGTCATCCGTTACGAGTGGCTCACTTCAACTTGGTTTTGCAGGGAATGAACTTATTGTGAGCGGAAATCTTCGTAACGACCTTGTGAGCAGCACAAATACAACATTTCATACGGAAAGCACCGTCCGCTACAATGCTTCTCAGCCCCAATCGCTTATGCCGACAAGCCGCACCCATCCTTACGGCAATCTCACGCTCGAAAACTCCGACAAAACCGTCTTTATGCTGCCGCAATCGCGCAGTAGCACCAACCAAGTCGGCATAGCGCTTGCAGGCTCGCTCCGCGTCAGTTCTGCTCTCGTGGACATGGGCGCGGGGGAACTCACGATGCTGACACCGAGTGCTGATGCTGTCTTCACAGGGCAAGCCGAAGTGCAAGGTGCAATGCGGCGTGTGATGTCGAGTGCGGTACAATCCTACACGTTCAATAATGCTCAAACCCGCTTCATGCTTGCTTCCGGCGCTACGCCACGCGACATGACGCTTACCATTCTGCCTCGCCGTGAAGCATCGGTGTACGATGCCGTGCGCGATGTGCGCCGTCGTGTGCGCTGGGAATGGTCTGACGGTAATGGCTCATGGACAGGCGCGTTACGGCTTGGTTACAGGAAGGAAGAAATTGTAGCGCCCTTCTTGACTTCTAACGAAATCAGCTTAGGAATGTTTGCATTGCCAAGTGACGAAGCGCTTTCTACGCCGCACCGATTAGGTGTAATAAGCGTAGAGCGGTCTTTGGCAGCAAGCAACAGTTTAGGCTTTGTGGAATATCAAGGCTTGACGAGTCAAGTTGGTACGTTGTTTTCTGTTGTTTCCGGCGATGAACTTCTTTTGCGCGGTGGGCGTGAACTTGTGCAAAGCATACGAGATGGTCGGTGGTCGAATCCTGCAACGTGGAATATAGCACGTGAGCCGGATGCGGGAGATAGTGTCAGAATTACGCATACTGTTCACGTCGGTTTTCGCCGAAATGCACTGGACGGCGCAGCACCCTTGGGGCAAATACGAGAGCGAGGTGCAAGGAGCGGGGATGTTCTAGCGCAATCGGTGACGATTGCACAGCCGCTCGCTACGAATGGCGATACTGCCCGCCCGTCCGCGCTCATGTTTGGTTCGTTTGCTGCAAGCGATACCACGTTTGCCGATGAAGCACCGCCCACCGAAGGCAGATGGAATCTCACGTCTGCGACGGTGCGAATTGAGCCGAGCGCGAAACTTGCTGTTTCGACTAACCCCGCACGTGAGCAACTTCAACGTCTCAGAGGTAATACTTTTTCGGAATGGCAAGGGCTAGTAGTTTTTGCGCCCGCTTCAGCGCCGGATTCGACTCGTATCGAGATTGGAAATCTTCAGAACGCTTTGTCTGTCGCAAATGGCGGACGCATAGATGTTGCGCAAAACCTTGTCAGCACTGGGATTATTCGCAATAATGGGCGAATCTATAGCCGCTCTGTTGAAAATATCATTCTACAAGATTCCATCGGTGCTTGGGTGACTTTTTCGGGTAATGCTGTTGGGGGCGTACAATCTGTTCCGACGCTGACATACACAAACCTTGGCTTGTCGGGACGTTCATTAAAGCAGCTTGTTCCACAGTCTGCACGGCATTTTATCGTGAGCGATTCTCTGCAAACAAGTCGTGATGCGGTGTTGAATATGCCACCAAGTCTCAGCATCGAAGCGCATGGTGGTGTGTTCCATGACGGCACTATTCGCAATGCAAGTCATGATGCGCTTTTACGCATGAATGGTGTGCGCCGTCAGGTCTTGCGCGGCGAGGGCAGTATTGATGTGCTCTCAGTGGAAAATGCTCGCGGTGTACAGACGTTTGGTGCGGGACTTACGCTTCTATCGGCATTGAATCTTGTTCGGGGCGATGTTGCCACTTCCTTGCAATCGAACTTCTTTCTTGCTGACAATGCCGTTATTACGCGCTTCCCGCAAAGTTCACTCGCTGTGCAGCCCGTTCCGCAAGGTCGTGTCTTAGTGCGTACCCGTGGCGACAGCACGATGACAGCGACGGGTGAACTCCTCCTGCGTCTGGCAGTGCTGGATGTGCGCAATCGTGGTGGCTACCGCTTGACGAGTAATCTAGCGGTGACTGATTCGTTGACGCTTTCCTCGCGTTTGTGGACGGAAACTGCTGATAGCGCATACACACTGGATTTCGCTGGCATGGATGAATTCGCTAATCCACATTTTGCCGAAGATTCTGCCGAAATTGTTGGTACAGTTAGGCGCACAATTCCCAACGACACGATTGTTCGCCTGTTCAATAATCGTTATACTTCGTTGCAAGCCGCCATATCGCTCTCGAATCAGCCTTTGCAAGCCTCCGTGCGTGTACAGCCGGAGCATTTTCCTTCTCCCACGAGCGATTCTGCAAAAATTCGTCGTGGTGTGGAAATAACACTAACCAACAGTCTTGGTGCGCAGCAGAATGCTCTTCTAAGAATTGGCTACGCATGGCGCACGGAGCCGCAGGATGAGACTAACGACCTCGAAGCACCGCGTATTCTTTTGCAGCACTGGAATTCACTTAACCGCTCGTGGCAAACAAACGGAACGCCGTTTCGTGCTACGCCACGCTCGGCTTGGAACAACGTGTCGGATGAAGGTTTCTGGCAGTATGGCGTGATGGATAGCGTTCTTTTCTTGCCGAGCGCCTCACGCTTTTTTGCACTTGGTGTTGATTCTACACGAACACTCGTGCCAACAGCGTTTTTCACAATGCGGGCATTTTTGGAAGGAGCATATCTCTCCGACAGGCGCATGAAAACGTTTTTGCGAGATGGCAACGTTCTTCCGTACAGCATAGATAGCACTGGTACGGCAGCGTTTGCCGGAGCGAGTTCGTCGAAATTCTTTGGGCAAAAAGGCTTTGCGAAGTCGTTACCTGCTGACGCTGTTGATTGGGTGCTAGTGGAACTGCGTCCTGCGACAGGCGTTATGCCATCAGATTCTATGAGCTTCTTCCTTCCCGCACTCTTGAAAAGCAATGGTGCGCTCGTTAGCCCAAGCCTACAACCCGCATTATCGCTGGAACTGCCGGAAACTCTTGAAAGCGGTGGACACTTTCTTGTCATGCTTCATCACCGTAATCACCTTCCCGTACAGTGGCGGGATACGCTGGAGATAGCACCGCAGCGCCGTTTTACGCTGGATTGGGGTGATACGGCGCGAGTGCTGGGTGGATCGGGAGCGCTGCGGCGATTTGGTGATAGTATTGACGAAAAGCCAGTCTTTACGCTTATTGCAGGAGATGTAAGTGACGAACAGCATGAGCGTTGGTCAATTACTCGTTTTGATTATGATGCCGTGATGTCTTCGGCATGGCGGAATATCTTGCGTGAAGGGTATCTGCGGCACGATGCTGATGCTGACGGGATTATCACAACACGTGACGTGAATCTTATCTGGAATAATCGCAACAAAAGGAGAGAGCGATGACGTATCATTCAGTTTTTATGCTTCATACAAGGCTTTTCTTTGCCGTTATTGCTTTTTGCTGTGTTTGCCAAAACCATCTCAAAGCACAAGGAAGCAATGCAATGGCAGAGGTTCGTACACAAAACGTCGTTGTCTTGCCGCCTCGTAGTCTTGAGTTTGAATTGGTCTTGACAAACCGCTCCGGCACACAATCTTCCAATGCTTGGCAGCGCTGGGCAAATGGAACGTTTCTTGTAAGCGTAACAAATGTTAATCTTGTCGGAGCAAGATTGGAAGTGGATTCTTCGGGATTGCCATTAGAGCGGATACCGACGACGGGCATAACTCAAGCCCGTTCAGGCTATGAAACACTGACAATCGTACAGAGTGAGCGGCGAAGGCTAGGCATTGTCATCCTTGGCGCAGATAGTGTCGAAAATACTATTTCGCTTCTGCCGGATTCCTCGCGCGTGCTGGGGCGCTTCCGCTTAACGCTTGCCGACACGATACAAGACCCTTCAAAAGTACAACTTACGTGGGCGCAAGCCGCCATGCGTTTTCAAGCAAATGCCTTCAAAGCCGAGTACTTGCGCACTGTGCAAGGGAAAGTCCATAATCGCAATGACAACGTAGAAATGCCGACGCGCTATCTTGCTGATGTGGCAAGCGTAGAATTGGAGCCGATGACGGTACTTGTTGCCACGCGCCTGCAAGCCGAGTATGTGGGCGATAAACGGGTGCGTGTTCGCTGGACGACAGCGGAAGAGCGCTTGGGGCGGCGTACAAATGCGGGATTTATACTGCTTCGACAGCTTGTGGATACTCACGGAGTGGGCGCTTTTGATACCGTGGCAACATTCCTCCGCGTTGCCGATTTGCGCTTGCGTGGAGCAAGCAATGGTGCGGCGTATGAGTATCGTGATTCCGTGCCGACACGCGGCGATGTGTATGCGTACCGGCTGGGTTTTCTGGATGCGACGGTGCGTCCTGCTCAAGAGTTCCGGGCTGTGTTCAGCCGCGATACTGCGCAGACTGCCATCCCGAATGCCGTTTTGTCACGTGCCGTTGCCAGTCCCAATCCTTTCGGTGAGAGTACGATTATTCGCTATACACTGCTTGACCGCGCTCGTATGACAGCACTGCTTTATGATGCGACAGGGCGGATTGTACAGGAGATATTTGCTGATATGGAGCGCCCTCGCGGTGAATATACGTTTGCACTTGATGGCTCAGCACTTCCCAATCAAGCTGCGTATTTTCTCCTTCTCACGGCGCTGCCCGTAAATGATGCGGCGGTGGAGCGCTCGAAGACAATTTTGAAATTGCAGCTTTCGCGGTAGCAAGCAATAAAACAAAAAAGATGAAAAACGCAAAAGGCTCACTGTTACTGAAACGGTGCGCCTTTTGTTTGTAATGATGTGCGTCTTATACCAAATTGAGTTGAAGGCTGTGCAGTAAAACCCCTGCAACACCAGTAAACAAGGGAGCATGCTCCCTTGTTATGTACAATTCTCAACTTAAAATGGTATTACTGCAACTTTTTCAAAAATTGCTGGAACTCCTGCGAAGTCCTGACTGGCTGTAGTTGTGGTGCTTTTTCCAGCATCTGGCGAACGCCGTCAGTGCCGAGTTTATTGTCTTTGCAGTGTTTAATGAATTTATCCAGATATTCCACTGATGCTTTCGGCTGTTTGTCACCAGCTTCTGCAAATGCTGTCAGAAGAAAAACGCGAGCTTTGCTTTGTGGCTCGCTGGCATACGCAAGCGACTTTTGTAAATTCTGAGAAGCACTTTTGTAGTCTTTGACAAAAAAGTATTGCGTAGAGCCAAGACCGCTATGCAGCGTAAAAAGGTCGTTGCGGTCTTTGGGAGCCATCGTTGTGACGTATTGAAAAATTTCGAGCGATTTTTTGTAATTAACTGAGTCAATGTAGTATTGCGCCAAGTTGAGCCGAAAGCGTGGATTATTCGGATCGCGCTCTACGTCTTGCTGAAGCATATACTCTTCAAGGTGTATTTTTTCGGTATCGTATTTTTTGCTTTCGATAAAACCCAGCATCGTGGTAAAGCGACTGAACTCAATATATCCGGCAGGCGCATCAATCTTGGTTCCGTCAGGCTTCAAAAAAGCGGTTGTCGGATAGCCACTCACGCCAACAAGTTTAGCAAACTCTTGTCCGGTGTATTTTTTACCCTTGTACTCGAAGGCAGGTGCTTTTTCGGGATTGAATTTTGCAAGTACAAACGAAGATTTAAGCGTCTTGACGACTTCGTGATGCGAGTAGGTCTTTTCGTCCATAACTTTACACCAACTGCACCAGTCAGTGTAGAAATCCACTAGAAGCGGTTTGTTTTGTTCGGCGGCAAGTTTGAGTCCGTCGGAAATGGAGTGCCACGTCAGGTCGCTTTGTTTCGGGGATTCTGCTTTTTTTTCATTGCCAAGAAGTTGTGCCTGAGAGGTCGTTGCAGTCGAGATGAAGCAGAGAAAGAGTGCGCCAAGCATCAATGCTACGGATGTGGATAATCGTTTCATGGCGGTGATGGTGATAGGAAATGAGAAAAACTGATCTTGCGTGATAAAAAAAATATCGTAAAAAAGATAATCTGGCAAAAGGTATGCCAAATCGTGGTGTTATCCTACTTACGAAGTGAATTTCCCAAAAGGAATGTTAGTGCAGGCTCCAATCGTTCCGACCAAGCTGCTTCATTATGCGCTGCGTTCTTGGCTTCCATGAAGGATAAATTCGTACCGATTTTCCAGCCTTTTTCGATAAGCAGATTCTTGAGCGCACGTGCGCCTTCGACGGATTCTTTGCCTTCGGCATCGCCAATATCCAGCCAAATGCGCGTGTCGGCAGCTCGGAGCGATGTAGCCAGTGAGTCCGTCAGATTTTGTTTGACTGCCGCCAGAATCCAATTATTTGCCCACCATACCGACGGCGACATAATCATAAGTCGTCCGAAGACTTGGGGGTAAGCGATGCCGGTGTACATCGTCATCAAGCCGCCGAGCGATGAGCCGCCGAGTGCAGTATTGGCGCGGTCTTTTAGCGTTCGATAAGTGCTGTCAATAAACGGTTTAATCTCTTCCACAATCATTTGTGCATGAAGCGAACCTTTGCCACCCAATTCTTCAGGGCGACCTAAGCCGTCATAGCGGCGCATGGCGACGGGTGTGTACTCATTCATGCGGTCTTCGCCGCGTGTGCTGATGCCGACAATAATGTACGGCGGAAGTTTCTTACTTTTGATAAGCGTATCGGCAATTTCGTCGGCATACCACTCGCCACTGGCAGAGGTAGAATCATCAAAGATATTTTGCCCGTCGTGCAAATACAGCACCGGATAGCGCTGTGTAGATTTGCTGTATCCGGGAGGAAGATAGACCGAAATTGTGCGCTGAAGCAGAGTTTTGGGCTGGAAGTATTCGTGTAAACGTACATTCTGTGAGCGCGTACTGGGAGTCGGTGCAAGCGATTGCACATTAAAAATCCGCTTGACGGTCTGCGGTTTTCCGGTCAGAAGTACGGTGCTGTTTTGTACCGTTTCCCAGCCGTTGTTTAATTTGGTGCTGTTTTCAACTTTGAACTTGTAGGCAAGTTTCCGTGCTTGAAAGAGTTTTGCATACTTACCGACCAGTGTGAGCTTCACGGTGAGCGTGTAAATACTGTCACCATCCGGGTCAGTGGCAACAAGCGTGGAGTCCCAACGAAGCGGCGGTATCGAACCCCGCACACCAATAAAATCTTTTTGCGGCTCCAGCCAGCGCTGCGATATTGCGCCGCGCATATCCATCGAAAAAGTAATCACATTTTGTGCTTGGAGTGTAGTGGTGCTGAATATGGTGCTTACCAGTACAGCGAACATACCAAATACAGTCGAAATCATCGTGTCGGAAATGCGGTTCATCATTATTTTTAGAGATTTTTTTGAAAGAGGGATTGACAGTGAAATAAGAATTGAGTATCTTATCTCGTTACAGAAACAACGACCACCTCTCAAGCGAAGCAAATGCAGTATATATGCCACTTTTACGGCATATTGCTTATTGCATTACTTTTGGTCATGGTATTCTGTTACTTCTGGATACTTCGTTCATTCTACAAAATTCGCTATATTTGAGCTAGAGTCCAAGTGTTCGCTATAAAAAATTCTTTGTCGAAATCGTGTGCCTAGACCAACACACGCATAAGCCTTTGAAGGGCAACGGCATAAGTAAATCCTGACGAGAGAAGCAAAAATATACTAATTCTACTCTTTTGATTCACAGTTTACTAATCTGGCGCAGGTGCCGTTATGAAAACAATCCTCCTAATTGACGACGATATTCGAGTAAGTTCATTGCTCAAGCGCTTTTTGTACGAGGCAAAATACAACGTTGTCGAGGCAAATAGCGGCTCCAAAGGTATTGAACTTGCCAAAGAAAACAAACCAGACATCATTCTTTGCGATATTATGATGCCCGAAATGGACGGCTATACTGTGCTGAAGCACATTCGCGCCGATGGTGATACCAAAGGAATTCCGTTTATTTTCCTGACTGCTAAAGACGGTACATCGGACTTCCTAACGGGAATTTCTAAAGGTGCAGACGGCTATCTTGCCAAGCCTATTTCCCGCGAAGACCTTGTAGAAACTATCGAAACACATACGCTTTAAGCCCTTCGGCGCTGCAATTTTGTAGTTGTACAACGCTTTATGCGGACTTGTAGAGGTCTTGCATAAAGCGTTTTTTTATAGAAAATTTCTCATTTCATCGTATATCAATTATTTACCATCTTCTTCAAGCCATGTTTCCAACGCTGAACGAACAAATGGACATTATCCGCTCCGGTGTACACGAACTTTTACCGGAGAGCGAACTAACACAAAAAATCGAACGCTCACTCAAGACTCGAAAGCCTCTCCAAATCAAGCTCGGTTGTGACCCCAGCCGCCCGGACTTGCACTTAGGACACGCCGTTGTCCTTGGCAAAATGCGTCAATTTCAGGACTTGGGGCACACCGCAGTCTTGCTCATCGGTGACTTTACCGGCATGATTGGCGATCCCACCGGACGCTCCAAAACGCGCCCCGCGCTGACAATCGAAGAAACCCGCCAAAATGGGCAAAGCTATACCGAACAGGCGACACACGTGCTGTCGAAAGAGCGTTTGCGTCTGGTCTATAACTCTGAGTGGTTGGGCAAACTCAATTTTAACGAGGTGATTGCGCTCACGGCAAAATTTACCGTCGCCCAAATGCTGGAGCGCGATGACTTCAGCAAGCGCTATAAAGCAGGCGAACCTATTAGCATCCATGAATTTTTATATCCGCTTGCGCAAGGTTACGACTCTGTCGCTTTGGAAACAGATGTGGAGCTGGGCGGCACTGACCAGAAGTTTAATCTGCTCGTCGGGCGCGAACTTCAACGCGCATACGGCAAAGAGCCGCAGTGCATCTTGACCATGCCGATTCTGGAAGGCACGGACGGTATTGAGAAAATGAGCAAATCGCTTGGTAACTACATCGGCATAACGGATTCACCACGCGAAATGTTCGGCAAAACGATGTCCATTCCTGATAATCTTATCGCGCAGTACTTCCGTTATGGCTCCTTTGCCAAAGATGCGGACGTGAAAGCAATGGAAAGCGGCTTAGAAAGCGGCTCGCTGCATCCGCGCAATGCGAAGGTGCAGACTGCTATGAGTATCGTGGCTCGGTATCACGGCGAAGAAGCTGCTAAAGGTGCATTTGAGGAATTTGAACGGATGTTTGTCAATAAAGATTTGCCGGATGAGATTGAGACTGTAACTTTAGATAAATTATTGAAAGCTAGTGGAACGCATATTGCATCCTTCGAGGCGGTTACCGCTAACATTCATTTAGTTGTGGATGTTCTGGTTGCTGCTAATCTCGCCGCTTCCAAAGGCGAAGCAAAGCGCCTCATTCAAGGCGGTGGTGTGTCCGTGGATGGTGAGCGCATTACCGATATTGCCGCTACGGTTGACCTGACCGAAGAACGCACCTTCAAAGTTGGCAAGCGAAAGTTTTTGAAGATTCGGAAAGCATAATGTACAGCATAATGTTCTGATGATTGCCCAAACGCCATGATACCTCGCCTCGTTACGTTGCTGCTCCTTTTTGGCATTGCTTCTTTCGGCATTGCTGAGGCTGCTCCTGTACCAGTTTTGTTGACTCCGAGCGTAGGTGAGTACCCGCTTGGACTGGTTGTGGAGTATTGTGAGGATGTTCAGCACGCATGGATGCTCGACAATGTGCTGGCGGGCAATTTCCAAGGCGCTTTTCGCCGCTCGTTGCAGCAAAATCCGAACTTTACCTTGACGCGCTCCGCATTCTGGCTACGCTTCACGGTAAAAAATATGCACCCGGCGGACGAAACATTTATTTTGGAGTATTCATTCCCGACGATAGACACGGTAGAATTTTATCGCCCCAACGGCGCACGTAATGGTACAAACGACTATTCAATGCTGCGCACGGGCGATATGTTTCCGTATTCTTCCCGCGAGATGCCGCACCGCTCTTTTCTCTGCCATGTTCCGCTTCGTGCCGGAGAGGAACAGACTATCTATGTCCGCATTGCATCGTCGGGTCCCTTAATAGCGACATTGACGCTCTGGCATCCCGACGCGCTTTTGCAGAAAGAAGATTGGGAGCGGTCTCTGCACGGCGCTTTCTACGGTATTATGCTTGTCATGCTGGCATATAATCTTTTTCTTGCCTTTGCGGTGCAAGAGAGAAGCTATGCCTTTTACGTCTTGTATCTGGCTACGTTTGTGCTCTACCAGATGTGTCTGGACGGCACTGCTATTGAGTATCTTTGGCAAAATTCTCCGCTGTGGTCGAACAGAGCGTATATCTTTTTCACCGGTCTCACCGTCTGCACGGCAAGTTTATTTGCGCGAGATTTCCTTGCGCTTCGTAAACATTCTTTGCGGCTTGATCGTGCTATGCAGGCACTCATCGTTTGCGGTAGTGTTATAGCGATTGCCGTATTTTTCCTGTCGTATCGCTTCGTTATTGCGTTTGCTTCTATGCTTGGTGCGGTCTCGGCAGCGATAACGCTTGCTGCCGCAATTTTTTGTGCTTGGCGTGGTTTTGCTCCGGCGCTCTATTTCCTTGCGGCATGGAGCATTTTGATTATCGCAGTTTTCGTATTTTCCACCATCGGGTTTGGGCTTGTACCGTTTAATTCTTGGACATGGTATGGCAGTCGTGCCGCTGCGATGTTGGAGGTAGTGCTGCTTTCCCTTGGGTTGGCATATCGCATCAATCTTTTGCGCAAAGAGCAGGAACTTGCCCGCTTTCTGGTGTCGGAGAATGTTGATCTCAATACTATCAATACGACACTTTCCCGGCGTAATGATGGTTTGCAGCGTCTCAATGCCCAACTGGATGAGGCAAATACCTTCAAGACCCGCATGATTAGTATGGTTTCGCATGATTTGAAAAATCCGCTCAATATCATTCGCTTACTGGCGAATACCCTTATAACTGAACTCCGTGAAGATTCCCACGACGGCGCGGAAACCCTTCATTCGCTCATTCAGGAAACGCAGCGCTCGTCGGCGATGGTAGAAGAATTGCTGGATATGGCGGCACTGGACATGGGAAAAATTGCGCTCAAGCGCGTCGAAATGGACGTGAGTGCTTTGGTTGCGGCGGTTGTGTTTATGCAATCTTCTTCGGCGGAACAAAAAGAACAGTCTATTACCATGCAATTACCACCCGAATGTGTCATTCGTGCCGATGAAGCTCGTTTGCGACAGGTGATTGAAAATCTTATTTCTAATGCTGTCAAATTTTCGCCGCACGGAAAAACAGTCAATGTCTGCCTTACCGCACCTGACGAAAAGGGACTCGTGCGCTTTTCCGTTCAAGACGAAGGTCCGGGCTTGACCGATGATGATAAAAGCAAAGTGTTTGGGCATTTTCAAAAACTCTCCGCCCGTCCGACTGGCGATGAACACTCCTCCGGTATTGGTTTGGCAATCGTGAAGCAGATTGTGGAATTGCACGGTGGGCATATCGCCGTCGAGAGCGAGGTCGGCAAAGGGGCGACGTTTGTAGTAGAATTGCCTTCGCAGGTTTAGTTGCTTTCGCAGGTTTAGTTGTTATAGTCTTTCGCCATTGCTGCCGAAAAGATAGCAATAATCCGGCGCGGCAAAGAGCTGTGCGGGCGCTCCCACGTCAAATGCTTGGGTAGTATCGGTACATCGCACAATCTTGTGAGGCGCTTCAGGACTGGTCTCCACATAGACAAGGCGCTCGTGTCCTAAAAACTCAACGCGCCGAATGATGCCCGAAAGCGCATATACAGACGTTTCCTCTGACAGTGCCATCAATGCGAGATGTTCGGGGCGAATGGCAAGAGTGGCTTTGCGAGGTGTATTGCTGGAAGAGTGCATAAATGCTTGCTTGGGAAGAGGAAATGCGACCGAGCTTCCACGCTCGTGAAATGTTACGTGCCCTCCCGCTCCATCTCGAATTTCACCTTCAAAAAAGTTTATTGCCGGACTGCCCACAAAGCCTGCCACAAAGCGGTTCTTGGGGTTCGTGTAGATTTCATGAGGTGTTCCCGCTTGCTGCAATTCCCCACCGTTCAGCACTACGATTTTATCTGCCATCGTCATTGCTTCGCTTTGGTCGTGCGTTACGTACACAGCCGTTGCGCCGACCATACGCTGTACGCGCGTGATTTCGGAGCGCATTTGCATCCGTAATTGTGCGTCAAGATTGGAAAGTGGTTCGTCAAAAAGGAACACACGCGGCTTGCGAACAATAGCCCGTGCAAGCGCCACCCGCTGCCTTTGTCCACCTGAAAGTTGCTTTGGTTTGCGGTCGAGTAATGCGGTGAGTTCTACTGCCTCCGCAGCAGCACGGACGCGCTCTTCAAGTGATGCCTTTGCTTCGCGGCGTAAGCGCAAGGGGAAAGCGATATTCTCGAATACCGTCAAATGCGGATACAGCGCGTAGTTCTGGAAGACCATACCAATATCGCGGTCTTTGGGCGGCGTATCGTTCATGCGCTCTTCATCGAAAAAAAGATTGCCGTCGGAAATTGCTTCCAAGCCAGCAATCATGCGGAGTGTGGTCGTTTTCCCGCAGCCCGAAGGACCGAGCAGCACCGTGAAGGTTCCGCTTTCAAGCCGCAACGAAAGATTCTTCACAGCTTCAAAGCCGCTGTCGTAGCGTTTGCTGATATTCTCAAGAGTGATGGTGGTCATGGGCGAAGAGAGGTTTGTAGCGTCATAAAGAAGCCTCTCGCTAAGGGAGCAAGAGGCTGAAATGATGCGGAGAATGTAGTCGTAATAGAGCTTGTCACATCACAACCTTAAATCACAAACAAGGAATCGCCGTAGGAAAAGAACCGCGCTTCTTGTTTCATTGCTCTTTTGTATGCTTTCATTAGTTCGTCTTTTCCGGCAAAAGCGGCGGAAAGCAGCATCAGTGTTGACTTGGGCGGGTGGAAGTTTGTGATAAGGCGGCTCACGATTTTGAATTCGTAGGGCGGATAAATAAATTTGTCCGTCCAGCCTTTGTTGATTTTGATAGCATTGGTCGTCAAAACACTGGATTCCAGTGCCCGAGCTACGCTTGAGCCTGCGGCGACAATTTGCTTCTTGCCCTTGAGCGCTTTATTGATGATTTCAACGGCTTCTCTGCTGATGTCGAAATACTCCGAGTGCATTTTGTGTTTGGTGAGGTCTTCCACATCTACGGGGTCAAAGACGCTGTAACCGATGTGCAGCGTGATGCGGGCAATGTTCACGCCTTTTTCCTCCAATTTTTTGATAAGTGGCTTCGTGAAGTGCAGTCCTGCCGAAGGAACGGCTACCGAGCCGATTTTATCGGCAAAGACCGTTTGATACGTCTCTTTGTCCAGTTCGGTAGGTTCGCGCTTAATGTAGTCCGGTAACGGCATCTGCCCGATGCGGTCTATGATGCGATAAATGTCGCCGACGTTATTGAAACGCACGGTGCGCCCGCGCGAGGTGGTATTGTCAATGATTTCGCAGTAGAGTTTGTTGTCGTCGAAGTAGATTTTGTTGCCAATACGCACTTTGCGGGCGGGGTCAACAATCACATCCCAGATGCGGTCTTCTGCCTTGAGTTCGCGCAGAAGCAGGACTTCGATTTTAGCGTTCGTTTTTTCTTTCTTACCAAAAAGCCGTGCGGGAAAAACCTTGGTGTCGTTGATGACAAGGCAATCACCTTTTTGGAAATAATTCAGAATATCCGAAAAGGCTTTGTCCTCAATCTCACCTGTTTTGCGGTCTAAAACCATCATGTACGAGGAATCACGCGGGTCGGCGGGATATTTGGCAATAAGTTTTTTGGGGATGGTGTAGTTAAATTCGGATAGTTTCATGTACAAATCCTTCCCGTAAAATGGGCTTGGGCTGTCAAAAAATCAGAGGGTTTTGTTGAAGCCGAATATACGATATTCCGATAGGGGTGTGCAACTCTTTTTTCAGGATTGGTGATGTTTTTTGTAAATTTACCGCATGAGCAGAATTATCAAAAAACTTGACGCATACATTCTTCGTCACCTTATTGCCACTGTGCTTTTTAGCATTTTGGGGCTATGTGTGCTGTTTGTGGTGGTGCATCTACTGGAGAATCTGGATAATTTTTTGGACAGAAAGACACCGCCTAATGTCATTGCGCTCTTTTATCTGAACTACTTACCGGAAATCGTCAAGCTCATCACGCCAATAGCCATGCTGCTTTCAAGCCTTTTTACGATGGGGCGTTTTTCTACTCAAAACGAGCTAACCGCTATGAAAGCAGGAAGTATGAGCCTGTACCGAATTATGCTGCCGCTCCTCATGTTCGGGATGCTTATCTCAGCGGGGCAATTCTATTTTGATGGTTGGGTCGTTCCGAAAGCTAACCGTTTCAAGGCTGAGTTTGAGCGCAAGTATTTGGGCAAAGGGCGCGTGGAAACGTCGCTTTACAACGTTTATGTGCGCGACACGCCTACGCGTAATTTGGTGATTCGCTATTACGACGACCAAGCGAAAAACGGCACGGGACTAACGATGGAAGAATATTCGTCCGAGCGCGTACCGCGTATTCTTCGCCGCGTGGATGCCGCAAATTTCACGTTTGATTCGGTAAAAAATGTATGGCAACTCACGAATGCTTTTGAACACCGCTTCCAGACAGACTTTCAGGTGCGACCCCAAACTTCCATTCTGCCAACAATGACCCTCGCCGTCAACACCACGCCTAAAATGCTCATGCAGTTCCAGCGCAATACCAATGAACTGACCTTTCCTGAACTCAAGGAATATATTGATGCCTCCGAGCGCGGCGGCAAGGACGTGCGGCAACAGCGCATTGCCTATTGGGGCGAGTATGCGCTGCCGTTCGCAAACTTTATTGTGATGCTCTTTGGTGTGCCGTTCTCCGGCGGGCAGCGCAAGGCGGGCTTGGCGCTGGAGATTAGCTCTGCGATGGTGATTGCGTTTCTCTATGTGGCGTGTATTCGCATCGGGCAGACGCTTGGTCTGGCGGGCGATGTGCCTCCGGCGCTGTCGGCTTCTGCGCCGCACGTGCTGTTTTTGTTGGGCGGTTTGGTGAATTTGCTGCGGGTGCGTACCTGAAGAAGCAAGAACAACTCCAAACAGCTGATGTGCTTTCACTTCTTCAGTGAAGCCATATCTATCACAAAACGATAGCGAACATCTCCTTTCAGCATACGTTGATATGCTTCATTAATCTGCTGAATATCAATAAGTTCAATATCGGAAACAATATTATGCTTGGAGCAGAAGTCTAACATTTCCTGTGTTTCGGCGATACCGCCAATAGAAGAACCAGTGAAGATTCTTCGATTCGACACAACACTGAACGGCTGCACGGGCAGCGCACTGTCGGGCAAGCCAACCAAGACCAAAGCACCGTCCAATTTCAGCAGACTGAGATACATATTGACATCGTGAGCAGCAGCAACGGTATCCAATACCACGTGCAAACTTTTTCCATGCTTCGTCATTGCTTCTTTGTCGGTGGAAACAACGGCTTCATCTGCGCCCAGACGTTTGGCTTCTTCTGTTTTGGAAGCAGATGTTGTGAACGCCACCACATACGCGCCCATTGCTTTGGCTAATTTGACAGCCATATGTCCCAGTCCGCCAATGCCGACCACGCCTACCTTTGTTCCCGAACCAACCTTCCAATGCTTTAGTGGAGAATAGGTCGTGATGCCGGCGCACAGCAATGGTGCGGTTGCGGCAAGGTCGAGATTGCTCGGCACACGCAGCACAAAGTGTTCATCCACGACAATATTTTCCGAATAACCTCCAAATGTCTGACCGCCTGAGTGTTTATCGGGACTGTTGTACGTGTACGTCGGGGAAGCATCACAGAACTGCTCCAAATCGTTTTTGCACTGCTCACATTCTCTGCAAGAATCTACCATACAGCCCACAGCAACAATGTCGCCCGCCTTGAATTTTGTAACGTGCGTTCCCACAGCCGTGACTCTACCGACAATTTCGTGTCCGGGTACGCATGGATACACAGTTCCGTGCCAGTCGTTCCGTGCCTGATGCAAATCCGAATGGCATACGCCACAATACAAAATTTCGATTGCCACATCGTGCGGCGTAACGTTTCTGCGCCCGATAGAGAGTGATTCTAAGGGCTTATCGGCAGCGTGGTTGCCGAAGGCTTTTGCTTGTTTTGTTCCGTTCATGTTTTCTGCTCCGTAAATAGTAAAATTACAAACACGAAAAACTGCGCTTATTCGTGTATTACAGCACTGAAACGCCCTTCCATAGCCACTCGCTGAAAATAATGAAAAAACGACTGACCGCAGAAAATCT
>JANYDO010000357.1 GCA_025363605.1 Candidatus Kapaibacterium sp. | reverse complement strand
TTTGCCAACCGCTTTTACTGGCAAGAATGTGATTTCCACGGCTTTGAAAATGCTGTAAAAACTCTCCGCCGCGACGAACCCCGCTCCCGCACCAAATGGCAGTTTGGCGAACGCTTTGAGTATTCTGCAATAGAAGATATTACGCCTCACCAGCAGCCTGAAGCACCCTCCGGACTAAAGCAGGAGACATCCGAAAACCAATTGCGTGAAGATTTGTAAGAAGTGGCTCGACACGAGGAATGAGCGTTTTCGTCTTTGCTTCAAGCAAAATACCCAATACACCCGTAATCTCAAGACCAAGATTGGCGGCAACGGTTCGCCCCGCACGTTCGTCAATAAGTAGTAGGTCTGCACGTTGTTCTTGCGCAAGCGCAATAGCCTCAGATTCTCCATCGTCTAGGATATGCTGCAAAAGGCGAACATGTTGTCTATCCCGTAGCGGCACTTGCCGAAGAAAACCTTGTTGCAGAGCAACCTCAAGATATGGACGCACGAGCGGCGAGGCTTGCAGTTCACGCACAACAGCTTCAGGTATATACACTACTCCGTATAATTGAGCGACTACTTCCAAAGAACCAAGTAACGCCAAATTACTTATCGGCGAGGTGTTGCTGACAACGATTGTTGTCATAGAATACCCCTACGGCGCAACCCTTCGATGTCGCGGGTAAACTCTTCCACATCGTAGTGTGGTGCGATGCCTCGGCTACCAAGCAACATCTGGAATTCCGGCTGCGGCATAGAAGCAAGAGCAGCAGCAGAACCCAGTGTAAGTTTTGCTTGTTGAAATAATGCAATTGCAAGTTCACGTTTAATATCCGTCTCTGTCATACGAGTTGCAAATGCCAGTGTGTCGGGAATTTCGACGGTCATAGTGGCTCCAATACGTGATAAGAAGCGGTGTTTCCCATACAATTTACCATTTTTTTTCTTGTAAACTCATCATGTCTAATCCTTTATTTTTCTCTCACATCACCCTCCGTGACTCTGCTCCCATCAGCACTCTTCGCACACTCATGCGCGACGGCTATGCACCACACAAAACCGTTTGGCAACTGCTTTCGCATAGTCCCGAACAAAAACGTAATTTTCTTTTTCGCTACGACATTGAGGAAAAAAGAGGACTACCACATTTTTATACATTGTCCGAGACGAAACCAAGTGAAGATAATGCTCTCTGGAAAGTAGATGTTGCAAAGCATACGTACCGAGAATTTCTGGAGAACCTACCCATTCGGCAAGATTCTGTGTTTCGCTTTTCGCTTCGTGTCAATCCTACATTCGACAAATCCGACCGCACGAAAAAGCAGAAAACTCGCTATGATTTGATTATGCACTTGCGCCACCAGATGACTAAGAACGAACATGGTCAACGTGAAGAACCTCACGCCGTGACCGAGCATCGCGCTTGCAAGGAATGGCTGGAGCGCCGGCAGAATCTGGGCTTTGAAGTGGTCACTCCTGATGAAACCTTGATGGTGGAGCAGTATGACCAACTGCGATTCAAACACAAAAATAATACGACCATCATGAGTCGTGTGGATATAAGCGGTATGCTGAAGGTAACAGATGTGGCAAAATTTCAGGATAACTTAACCAAAGGCATCGGGCACGGAAAAGCCTTTGGGTGCGGATTATTACTGATTCGGAGGCTCTGACGCCGGTGTTTGTTGTTCTTTGACAACTGAACAACACGATGTGTAACGGTATTTTTTCCCGCACCCGCGGGGATAAGCGCAGTCACAAGAATAGTTTATTCCCATATCCGCTCAATGCCGTACGCATCAAATGCAGCATCACTACTCACAACAGGAAGATGTTCCGCAAGTGCTTGGACAATGATGATACGGTCAAACGAGTCGCGGTGATGCAATGGTAACTTCTCAATATTCCTTAAAATCTTCCAGAGGTGCATTAAAATCGTCTGCCATATACAGAACTGTGCCACGAAAACGCCCTAACGGATTTTTTTTCTCATCGGGCAATGTAGTTTGCAACAGTTCTTTTGCTGTTGATTCAAGCAAACGAGCAATCAAAGCATCTAATGAAATTCCTTCAGAAGCATCATACTTGCTGGCATTTTCAAGAATGTTTGGTGGTATGTCAAGTGTTACTGACATGATATTTTCCTGAAAAAGTTTAACAATCACAATTCTGCTTACCGCAAATATACACGATTTTTATGAATGTCCATTTGCCCGAACTCGGCGCAATCCCGATGAAAGACCGCATTTCGATTCTCTTTATCGAAAAAAGCCGTATTGATGTGCTGGACGGTGCATTTGTATCGGTGCGGTATGAATCAACAGTTCCGAAACCAACGACACCGGAACCAGGCGTGGATACACTTTTGCAAACAAATGGTGGAATGAGTGCAAGTGGAGAATGGCAGGAAATTCGCACCCACATTCCGCTCGGCGGAGTGGCATGTCTGATGCTGGAACCCGGTACGCGCATTTCGCATCGTGCCGTACAGCTTGCGGCAATGGTCGGAACGCTCTTGGTCTGGGTTGGGGAAGGCGGCGTACGAGTCTATTCAAGCGGTCAGCCGGGCGGCGCAAGGTCGGATAAATTGCTCTATCAGGCAAAACTCGCCTTGGATGACGGTTTGCGCTTGAAGGTTGTACGAAAAATGTACGAACTCCGTTTTGGCGAAAAACCACCGGAACGTCGGAGTATTGAGCAATTACGCGGTATGGAAGGAGCACGAGTGCGCAAAACTTATCAGATTCTTGCCCAGCAATATCGTGTGCCGTGGAAGGCAAGGGATTACGATGTGGACGATTGGAATGCGGGCGATATTCCGAATAAGTGTTTAAGCGCTGCTACGTCCTGTCTCTACGGTATTACCGAAGCGGCGGTGCTGGCGGCGGGCTATGCGCCTGCTATCGGTTTTATTCACACGGGAAAGCCGCTTTCGTTCGTCTATGACATTGCCGACGTGGTGAAGTTTGAAACCGTTGTTCCGGCGGCATTTCGCGTGGCAGCGCAATTTATTCATCAAGAGCGCAGAGATTCTCCCGAACGCACAGTGCGACTTGCTTGTCGCGACATTTTTCGGACATCCCGAATTTTAGAGAAAATGATTCCCATGATAGAAGACATCCTGGCAGCCGGAGAAATACCGTTGCCGGAAGCAGCACCGGAACAGGTGTTGCCGGCATTTTACGAAAAAGGAGGGTTAGGCGATGATGGTCATCGTGGTTGAGAACGCACCACCGCGCTTGCGGGGTCGGTTGGCAATATGGCTGTTGGAAGTACGAGCAGGCGTGTATGTAGGCGTGTACGGACGGAAAGTCCGCGAGATGATTTGGGATAATGTTGTGGCGGGCATTAGCGATGACCTCCATGACGGAAATGCGGTTATTTGCTGGCAAGACAATTCCGAAATGGGATTTAGTTTTGAAACCGTTGGTACGAATCGTCGTATTCCTGCGGAGTTCGATGGTGTTCGCTTGGTGTCATTTTTGGCAGAGCAAGCGACAAAGGCGATTTGAAGAGCGCTTGAAGTGTTTTTCTGGAAGCAAGGCAACAAGAGGCTTCCAGACGACGTTCTCAAGCATGATTGTATGCGCCATACAAGATTTTGAAGTGTGGT
>JANYDO010000356.1 GCA_025363605.1 Candidatus Kapaibacterium sp. | reverse complement strand
TGGGCATCATTGGCAAGGGCAAATACTTGTATGTGTGCACTCACGGCTTGCCGCCAAGCGGGCTGTTGCACGGTGCGCAGAGCCGCACGACACGATTCATCGCTCCATGAGGATTCAACGGCGCACAAGCCCCGTTCTTGAAGCGCCACGACACGCGCTTTCTGATCATCGAAAAGTCGCTCTTGGGCAATAAACACTGTCGGTACGCCGCTCAGAAGCAATTCATAGACGGAATTATACCCGCCCGCAGAAATTGCAGCATCGAAGGCAGACATAAACTCTATCGCGTTAAAACGTTGCAGCCAGCGCACGTTGGGTGCGTGAAATTCTCGACCACGATAGAGCGCCCCTGCTGCGAAAACAAAGCAAATGTGCGGCTCCGAAGCAGCTATCCTTGCAAGCGTTGCAAATGCTGATTCTGCCTCGCTGTCGCCACCACCACCCGCGCTGACATAGATGCAGAGCGCATCCGAAGGCAACCCCAAATGCTGACGTGCCTCCTCGCGGGAAAGTAGTTCTGCCCGCTCACGGAGCGTGATTGTGCCGACGCTGCGAGTACGTCCTTCCGCTTCTTCAGGCAAATAATTCGTGCGTGGAAACGGCTCTTCGGTCGTGATGATACGGTCGTACATTCGCAATGCCGCTTGAAAATCCGGCTTCTGCGCTTGCTCTTGCCGCACAGCACGGCTTATCAGCACTTTTTTCATACCAAAGTCTGCAATGCCGCCCAGTTCGTGAAAAGAGCCATTCGGAAACGTATCCACGACAAGAATATCGGGCGCAAAAATACCAACGGAATTCCACACCCATTGCTTTGCAAGCCGACGGTGCTGCTGCCGAGAAAGCCTTGCGGCACGTGCGCTTGAAAAATCGCGGGCATTGCCAATAATGGTCTTGGAAGGAATTTTGAAGGCGGGGAAACCGTTGTGAAAGCAGAGCGCATCGGCTTCGCTGGATGTGAGAAAAAGAAGTTCTGCATCAATGCCCAAAACGTCCGTGTAGCGACGCACTGAGCGATTCACCGCCACCAAGCGCGACAAATGACCAAGCCCGATGCCATTGACGGCATAGTTCATAATGCGCAAGGATGTGGGAACTTTCATAGGACAATAATCAAGAGTTTCAGGACACGAATCGTACGGATGGGAACAGATGTGAAGAGGGATTTTTTGGAGGAGGATGCACGACACAAAATTCTTCTGAATCTTTCTTTATCCGTTCCAATCAGCCTCATCCGTGTCCCCAAAATCACACGTGTTCGATTACGAATTATCAGCTTCAAAATCCGCCCCGCCGTCCGATGGCGCATAATCACTTGCATTGTACTCGTAGTCGGGGTGCGATTCGTAATATTCTTGCACTTCAGGAATGAAATTTCCGTCCAAACGCCCGTCGGTCATAATGTCCCACCACAAAAATTCCTCAAAAGGCGAGATTCTGTCGTACCCGTCAAAACCGTAAATAACAGTACCGGTGCGGTTGTAGCGGTGAACGGTGCGGTCATAGCGTGTGGTGTCGCGCTTGAATTTTTTCGCAAATTGGTCGCCCGTCCACTGCTTATTGCGGAAGCGGTGCGGGTCGGCGGTGTATCGGCGTGTATCGTCGGCAAGAGTGCCGGACTTTTGCACAAGACCATTGCGGTCATCGGTTACTTTCGCTTGCAACACCCGTAAATACTCGATTTGATGCTCTACGCCGTCGAAATGCTTGAATGCCGATTCCATCCGCGCAAGGGCATCGGGCTTATCAGCAGTGGCAGCGGCGAAGAGCCGCGCAAGGGTTTGTTTGTCGTTCAGGGTGCAGTATTCAGCGATTGCTTCTTGAATACGCAGTTTGTATGCGCCTTCCAGATTTGCGAGACGTTCTTTTGTGTGGTGATGCTCATCGGCAAGTGCTTGAAGTGTGGAGCGTTCTTCCCGCAAACGCTGAAGCGATGGTGCGAGTGTGTTTGCGCGGTCTTGGGCGGTGTTATATTCCGAAAGTATATCCAAAAAATCGCTCACGCCGCGCTGTTTCATAATCGCGGCAGTATCGGCAATGTCGGCGTAATACTCCGGCGTGAGAAAGCGCATGATACCTTGATGCGCATAGTCGTTGCGACCATATTTGTTCGTTTGCAAGCGCTCAAATCCTTGCATGGAGCGGAGCTTTTTCAGCGTAGTTTCAGCCTCCATGAAAAGCGGCTCTAGCTCGGCAATTTGCGTTGTGAGTACGCCGGATGCAGGATTCATGAACGCATCAAACTTCTGAAAGCGTCCGTCTTGCTCAATAGCTGTCATGCGCTCTTGCAATAGTGATTGCTCACGAAGATATTCCGCGTATAACCCCGCAAGAGCGGGCTTTTGGAGACGCAAAGCAATCACACCGCACTCTTCCTGCGTAAAGGTGGGCAAAAGAATATCCGTCATAGTGCGAAGGGCGGCATCTTTTTTCTTCAAAAGCGTGGCAATATTCCCCGCTTGATCGCTCAAGACCGCATCAAAACGGACTATCTGCTCTTTGTAGAATGTTTGCTGCGTTTCGGCTTCGCGAATAAAATCGCGGGTAGAATGGGTATTCATAAAATTGTGTACGCTATTTGAGAGTGGAACGAAGTCGAATGTAGGATGCTACAACGAGGGAAAATATACGAACAATTTCCGCAATTTCCGCAACGTCGTGATTTACCCATGCTAACTGAAGCAAATGCTAACTGAAGCGAATGCTAATCGAAGCGAATGCTGACGAAAGCGAACGATCTGCAAATCCTTGCACTCTGTTCGATTATTTGTGTTTTGTGAAAGCCGTAAACATCGTAAATTTGTAGTCTTTGCAAAAACACGATTGTTTGGCTTACTTTTTAAGGAATCCCTACGTTGAACGCTTCCTCCAAAACTTTTCTCATCACCGGCGGTGCGGGCTTTATTGGCTCACATTTGTCGAAATATATCTTGCAGCGCGGACACACCGTCTTTGCACTGGACAATCTCTCCACCGGCACGATAGACAATATCAACGACATCCGCTCTAATCCTGAGTTCGCCGAGCGCTTTCATTTTGTCCGCGACGACATTATGAACGAAATGGTGCTTGACCGCATCACCTCGCAAGTGGATATTGTCGTACATCTGGCAGCAGCAGTGGGCGTGCAGCTTATTGTCGAAAAGCCCGTTCACACCATTGAAACAAATATCATGGGTAGCGAAGTTGTCCTGAAAACCGCTCTGCGCTATGGCTGCCGCGTGATGCTTGCCAGCACGTCGGAAGTATATGGCAAAGGCGTAAAAATTCCCTTCAACGAAAATGACGACGTGCTTCTGGGCAATACGAGCAAATCGCGCTGGGCGTATGCTGCGAGCAAAATGATTGACGAATTTTTGGGCTTGGCATACCACCAAGAATACGGCTTGGAAGTCGTTCCGTTCCGCCTTTTCAACACCGTCGGAGCGCGTCAGACGGGGCGTTATGGCATGGTGATTCCACGCTTTGTGCAGCAAGCGCTTCGCGGCGAACCCATTCGCGTTTTTGGTGACGGCACACAAAGCCGCTGTTTCTGCGACGTGCGCGATGTTGTGGAAGCAATTTACAGCTTGTCGCTTCACGCTGAAGCGCCCGGCAAACTTTTCAACGTCGGCAGCCGCGAAGAAATCAGCATGATGGACTTGGCGAAAAAGGTGAAAGAACTGAGCGGCAGCGCGTCGGACATCGTTCTGATTCCCTACGCAGAAGCGTACCCACCAGGATTCGAGGATATGCAACGCCGGATGCCCGATAACACGCGCGTTCACGACCTAACGGGCTGGAAACCGACGCACACGCTGGAGCAGATTTTGAAGAGCGTGATAGATTTCGAGCGCTCGCGGATGTGATTTTTGACACGGATTGAAGAAGATTGCACGGATTTTTTATGCAGCACGAAGCATTGACAGAGAAAATTATCAAGGTGTTTTACCATGTCCATAACACACTTGGCTCAGGTTTTTTAGAAAAAATCTACCACAACTCTATGATGCTGGCGTTGCAAAAATCTGGTTTGCAGTGCGAATCCGAATTCCCCATTACCGTGTACTACGAAGGTTCAGTTGTAGGCGAGTTTAAAGCAGATATTATTGTAGAAAAAACGGTCATTCTGGAACTTAAGGCTGTTTCAATTATTCATCCGGCACATGAAACACAGTTGGTCAATTATTTGAGAGCAACAACAATTGAGGTTGGTTTATTGCTCAATTTTGGATCCAGTGCTGAAATTCGCCGCAAGGTATTGAGCAATGATCGCAAAAAATCCGTGAAATCTGTGTAATCCTCTTCAATCCGTGTCAAAAACACACCATGACAAACTTCAAACTCACAACCCCCGTGGCGATGGTCATCTTCAATCGCCCCGACACTACCGAAAAAGTTTTTGCGGAAGTCCGCAAGGCGCAACCACCGAAGTTGTTCATCATTGCTGACGGCGCACGATCGGGACGCGAAGGCGAAGCCGAGCGATGCGAAGAGGCACGAAACGTCGTGCTGAACAATGTTGACTGGGACTGCGAAGTGCTGACGAACATTGCACCGCATAATTTGGGCTGCCGTGGGCGCGTCTCCAGTGGCTTAGATTGGGTGTTTCAGACAGTCGAAGAAGCTATTATTTTGGAAGATGACTGCTTGCCGCACCCGACATTTTTTCAGTATTGTCAAGAAATGCTGGAGCGGTACAGGTTTGACGAGCGCATTGGCGTTATTTCGGCGGCAAATTTCCGTATTAAGCGCCAGACAGAATACAGTTACTACTTTTCGCGGATTCACCCTATCACGGGTTGGGCTTCGTGGCGGCGGGTCTGGCAGCATTATGACATTGGCATGAAACGCTTTCCCGAAGTGCGCGACAATGGCTTGCTTGCTGAGATGCTGGGTGATGATTTTTCAGTAAAATACTGGACAAAAGTATTCCAATCTGCTTACGACGGCAACGAATCAACATGGGATTATCAACTAACTTTTGCAGTCTGGCTGCAAGGACAACTAGGTATTATCCCGAACGCGAATCTTATTACCAACATTGGTTTCGGCGAGGGCGCAACGCATATCACCGATGCCGACCACCCCACGGCAAATGTGCCTTTGGAAGCAATGCAATTCCCCATGCAGCACCCGCCCTACGTTATTCGAGAAATGTCCTTTGAAAAGTATGTGCAGGATTATTTACTCAAGTGGACACTTGGCTACCGCATTCGCCGGAAGGCAAAGCAATTGCTTGATGGCGGAAAGAAGCACTAAAGAGATACGGAAGCACTAAAGAGATACGATAATGTTGTGAAAGAGAAAAGGGATACCATGTTTGCGTCGAGCAAAACCGCTGGTATCCCTTTTCTCTTTTCATTGATTGTCTATCCTTCTGCCCGATGCTTCCAGCGCCGATGCTGCCACGCCCAAAGGTCAGGGCGCTCGCGTATAGCATCTTCCAAGGCAGCGACATGGCGGCGTGTCAATTCGGTAATTCCGTCTTTATCGGGAGATAAGTCTTCATGCGGGATACGACGAAATTCTACCGAATAATGTCCGTCTGCCTCGCGGACAGCAAAAGCGGTGAACATTGGTGCATTGCGCTTGAGAGTGAGTGTAGCAGGAGCTTCGTAGGTAGCAGCAAGAGTTCCAAAAAATGGAACAAAAACATCGCGGTCAGCAGTTGCGGCTTGGTCAGCAAGAAGTGCGATAGCTTCGGCATTACGCAAACGCTCTACAATAGCGCGGGCTGCTCTGTCCATCTGAATCATGCGGTTGCCGGTGCGAGACCGATACCAATGTAAATACTCTTCTGCGTATTTGTTCGACTGTGGCGCAACAATCACTGATGTAGGAATGTTGGTATAAAGCGGGAAGGCAAACGCCAGAAGTTCCCAATTACCAAAATGCCCCGACACCAAGATTACGCCTCGTCCTTTGCGCACTTCTTCTTCGATTTGTTCCGTGCCACGCATCTCAATCATGGCGCGAACTTCGCTGGGAGTGATATGGGGAAAGGTAAGGAGTTCGACAAGTGTGATACCAAGATTGCGATACGAAGCACGGGCTGTGGCTTCAAGCCATTTGGGAGGATTATCGGGAAAGGCACGACGTAAATTCTCTATCGTAATGCGCCGACGCGAGGCACTGAGCAAGCGCAAAATCTCTCCGGCGAATACACCAAGCCGCAAACGACGCTCAGGCGTAAGGCGATATGCCATAATGCCTAAAGTGCGCAAAAACGAGGTCATCAGACGGTTGCGGAGTGATTTCACAATACAGAAAAGAATGAATTACGGCGAATTATCCCAAAAACTTATTCCGCTCTTTTTTCAATTCGCGGACGATATACTGCAAACGCTTGTTACTGATACGCTTCTCTGCGAGCGGGATGTAGCGCTCGGTGGTGTTATTGATGTAACTGATGGGACTGCGCTTCAAATTAAATTCTAAGCACCGAAAGTTATCAAGCCGTGCAGTCAGGCGAATAAGAAGGCAATCTTCGCTGGCATTACGCAGCTTTTCTACGTGCGCCAAATCTATCTCATCCGGCTTCTGACGCTGTTCTTGAAGGTCTTTCGTTAGTGTTTCGACGATGTATGCGACATATTGACCAAAATTATACTCCAGCACTTCTTTCGTAACGATCGTAGAATCTTCCAAAACATCGTGCAAGAGTGATGCGGAGAGTACGTCCACATCAAAACATTCCAATTCATCAATCAAAATCTTGCAAACCCGCGTGGAATGGTAAAAGAAGGGAGTTCCGTCGTTCCGAACAATCGGTTCGTGGACACTTTCGGCAAGTTCGTAGGCACTGATTACTTTATGCAAATCCAGCACATCCACATAGTCCCTGAGCCGTGCTTCCAGTTCATCTTTGGACAAAAAGGTACGATTATACGGCGTAGCATTGGGTTCAAGATTGAAGTAGCGTTGCGTCATAGAGCATTACGAATGAGGAATGAGGAATTACAAATGGGAACGCGCCCATCACTCCCCGCAAAGATACATTCTTTCCTGTCGTTACACAAGCATTTCCCAATATCCCTTTGGTCAAATATCTTTTGCAAGCGGTAAGGTAAAGGTAAAGGTCGTACCAGTGCCTTCGGTACTATTAACCCAAATTGTGCCGCTGTTTTTCTCTACGAGTTCTTTACAAAGAATCAGCCCTAAGCCGCTTCCTGTTTCATCTTCCGTGCCTCTGGTTGTATGGACTACATCTATACGAAAGAGTTTACGTGCATCGGTTTCGCTCATGCCCACACCGGTATCGCTGATGGAGATGTCCACCAATCTTGGCTTTTTGACACTCTGCGCAGCCGATAATGTGACCGTGCCTCCGGCGGGCGTGAATTTCAGTGCATTCGAGACGAGATTTTGCACCACTGAACGAATCATATTTTCATCAGCATAGACCGACAATTCATCGGAAATTGTATCAATAAGCGTAACGCCTTTGGCATGAGCATTCTCGCGCAGCAGCGATTCGATCGGGACAGTAATTTCTTTCAAAGAAAGGACGGTCGGCTCGTATTTCATACGCCCGGTATGCGCCTGCGCCCACTTGAGCAGATTTTCCATAAAGTCGAAGACATTCACAGCCTGCGAATTTAGTGCTTCGGCAAGCTCTTTGATGTCACTGCGTTCAAGGTCGTTCGCACCCTCGGCAAGCAATTTAGAAATACCGAGAAGTGAAGAAAATGGGCTACGCAGATCGTGCGAAACAATAGAGAAAAATTTATCCTTGCTGCGATTGAGGTCTTCCAGTTCACGTTGCTTCTGCATCATTTCGCCATTGAGTTGCAGCAGCATGTCGGATTGACGCTCCAAGGCAGCCTTCTGCTCGAAAACAAGTGTGTTGTAATGCTGCATATTGGTCAATGCAGATTTGCGGTCGCTAATATCCTCCAGCATCCGAATCACAAAGACCGGCTTGCCCGCACTATCGCGCACAAGCGATGCAGTAACGTTTGTCCACATCGGCGTACCGTCTTTGTGCATATACTGAAGCTCCAACGTGTACGAATCCACCGACCCCGAAAGCAGTTCATAGAAAAGCTCGGCGCTACGGTCGCGGTCTTCGGGGCGGACAAACTCAAGAAAATTACGATTGCGTAGTTCTTCTTCGCTATAGCCCAAAAAGCTCTCCAGTCGGTCATTACACGAAATGAGTTGCCCTTGGGGATTCAGAATGGAAATGGAAATCGGAGCACGGTCAAAAATTGTACGGAAACGTGCTTCGCTCTCACGAAGTGCCTGCTCGGCAAATTTGCGCTCGAAAGCGTGAACAAGCGTTTCCGCCACGAGCCGTAGCATCCGCACTTCTTCTTTCGTCCAGACACGCTCTTCTTTCACCGCACTCATACCAATCAAACCAATGACACGTCCTTCGATGTGAAGCGGCACGACGAGCAACGACTTCGTTCCTGCCGCCGCAAGTGCTGTGCGTAGTGGTGCAGCTTCATCAGGCATACTGTCTATGCGGGCAATTTGCAGCGAGCGAAGTTCTTCCAGACGCTCAAAAGCCCAGCGCAGACTGGAGGGCGAAATTTCTCGAATAGTTATCGGAGCAATACCGGGCGCTGCCCAGTCGTAGGCATCACGCATAATATCGGACTGAACGGCTTTATTAAATGCGGCTTCCAGTGTGGGCTGTGGGCTAAGAAAAATATAGCATCGGTCGGCTTTGGTGAATTCACCGATTTGCTTCAGGGTTTCCTGCACCGTCGCATCAATATCCGCAACTGCTGTTTTGGCAAACATCCGCGAAATTGAGGCAGTTGCCTTTTCCAAGGTCGTTTGGTAATCCAGCATTTCTTGGGCGACCTTCAAGGACTGAATATCATGCAAATACCCCAAGACAACATTTACCTTGCCATCTTCAGAACGATTCATCACGTAGCGGCGGTCTTGTACCCAGCGGTATGTCCCGTCGGCACAGCGCAAACGACATTGCACATCGAAAAAAGGTTCTCGCGTTTCACTGTCAGATGCGCCATTATTCATCAACTCCAGTTGCTTACGGTGTAAAGCCAGCACCGAATCGCGCTCCGCTGGATGCAGATGTGTTTGAAGCATTTCGACACTGCCACTGGTAATTTGCGTCGGTGTGTAGCCATAGCGCTCAATGGCGCGATTAGCATAGATGTAACGCTGCTCCGAAGGCGAATAGAGATAAATAACATCCGGCAAAAGTGTATCAATCACCTGAACAAGCCATTGATTAAAAGCAAATTGCTCAGTCAATGGCTCCTGTGCGGATATGGTTGATGCCAGCAATGCAGGAAAAAGCGTAGCACCCACAGCACCACTCAAAATCGCAGAGAGGCGCTCAAATGCTGCGTCGTCTTTACAAAATTGACGAAACTGCTCAATATATCCTGCTGTCATACTGTCTATCCGTATGTTGTTGGTCTGCATTGGGAGAACAGCGTCTCGTATGGCGTTATCTATAAGCCGAATCATGCCGCGTACCGTGAAGGAAGTAGTCAAAAGAAGTATTTCGCACAGAATTCACATTCCGTGAAAATAAAGAGACGGGCAAGATGTATTTTTCGTGTTTTGTGATATTTTTAGGTTTTATTTGTATTGCTGTGCCCAGAGACTTGTTTCTGCAAAGCGCGGCTGTCGGCGATTACCAAGAGCGCTCCGCGTGTACGCTGCTGCTGCTGCAATGAGATTTTGCATATCTTCCGGGACTTGCTTGCGCCAATTCTCTTGCACAAAGAACGTAGAATATTTCCCTGAGCGAAAGGGAACGGAGTCAATAGCAAATTTACAAAAGGGAATAGTCGTATTGAAGCCGCTCAGGTGGTAATTGTCCAACGCCCAGAGCACCCGTTCAATAGCTTCCTCGCGGGTTTGCCCCCAGACAATGAGCTTTGCTGCCATCGAATCGTAGTGAATACCACTTTCGTAGCCCACGTAAATTGCCGCATCATTGCGAATATGCTCACCTTCCGGGAGCGACAGATACGAAATCACGCCAGCATCGGGAAAAAAGTCGTTATAGACATCTTCTACGCAAATGCGGCACTCAATAGCGTGACCTTTCGGAACAATATCTGCTTGAGTAAGCATCAATTTCTCGCCCGAAGCAATCCGTAACTGCTGTTCGACCAAGTCCAGCCCCGTCACCATCTCCGTTACGGCGTGTTCTACCTGAAGCCGCGTGTTGACTTCCATAAAGTAGAATTTATCCGAAGCATCCAGTAAAAACTCCAGCGTTCCGGCATTCGTGTATTTGGCAGCCTGCACGAGGCGGGAAGCCGCTTCGCCCATTGCTTGACGGAGTTCGGACGTAATGGCGGTGGAGGGAGATTCTTCCACAACCTTCTGGTGACGGCGCTGAATCGAACACTCACGCTCAGGAAAGTACAGCACTGTGCCATGGTCATCGGCGAGAATTTGAATTTCGATGTGACGTGGCTGAACGATATATTTCTCAATAAACACGCGGTCGTCGCCGAATGCGGTAAGCGCTTCTCCCTGAGCGCCCGCCAATGCGCTTTCAAGGTCGTCCATCTGCTCCACGACGCGCATACCCTTGCCACCACCGCCTGCGGCAGCCTTCAGAATCACCGGAAAGCCGATATTCTCGGCAAATTCACGTACCTCGGCGTATGAAGCGACGGCATGAGTAGAGCCGGCCGCAAAGGGAACGTGAGATTTTTCGGCAAGCGCACGAGCGGCAGTTTTGTCGCCCAAAAGGTCAATCGCCGCAGGCGAAGGTCCAATAAACACCATGCCCGCTTCGGCTACACGTTGTGCAAAATCGTGGTTTTCCGACAAGAAACCGTATCCGGGATGAATTGCTTCCGCACCAGTTTTTTTTGCTGCATCCAGCACTTTGTCCATCACCAAATAGCTTTCACGTGGCGTGAAACCACCGATAGCAACGGCTTCATCAGCTTCTTTGACATGGAGTGATTGGCGATCGGCATCGGAATAAATTGCTACCGTCGCAATGCCCATTTTGCGACACGTCTTCATGATGCGCAGCGCAATTTCGCCGCGATTGGCAATGAGTATTTTTTTGAACATAATTTCTTGCGTATGAACGTTAGAATGGCACAAAAACGTGCTAATGAAACGAATTTTGGAACAAACTTCAACTTACGCAATGATGCGGTTTTGAGCAATTTTTTTCTCAGCCTGAAACTGTGCCAGTAACAACGCGAAAGCCCGCATAAAGACGTGCTTTGTGCGGGCTTGTTCTGCGTTATTATTATGCTCAAAATTTTTCCACCAAAAACAAGTACTCGTGGTATGTGCCGTCACTATTTATCCATTCATTTGTCCAGCGCATAGCACCCATAACGTTTTTTTTGTAATCAATTTCTATTGCTTTGAGAATCGTACCGGATGCGCTCAAAATAGCATATAATTCTTCTTTCGTTGCTCGACCGCCGGAACTGTACGACAACAAAACATACCGTGCCTTCACGTGTTCGATAAGCCGCTTGATAGCTTGCATGGCAATAAAACTCCCGTTGTCATCTTTGCGAAATTCTTCAAAGACCGATGCCGAAACGCCGTCCCGCGTATCTTCTCGCCTATTAGCTTTACCAAAAAGCGCGGGTTTGTCGTTATTAATAACCGTCGTCCAGATGTGATAATACGACGAATACCGCACACGGCTTGGCGGCATCTTGTCGTTGTTTGAGCCGTAGGGCGGGTCGAAATACGCAACGTCAAATTCATATTGCCCGATGGTGTCAAAAATATCCCCACGCACCACTCTATGCGGTAGCGTGTTTATCTGCACATTCGGTACATTGAGCGTCATGGTCTTATACGACCGAGCCGACCAATCGGATAAATATGCGGCATAATGCCCAAGAGTATTGTCCACCGAGTCCAGGGCAAGAATGAGACTTGTGAGCGCAACGGCTTTTTCCACCAAGTCCAAACCCATCTGGTCAATTTCGTCCCTGATAGCGTCCAGCTTTCGGGTGTTGTGCAGTTGAAACGGTCTTTTTACGATGGTCTTACCAGTACTCGCCTCAACGCTACCTCCGTAATGCTCACTAAACCAGCCGTGATAGCCTTCCAAAGAGTTGAGATGCGTGACAATATCCGCGTAATGTTTTTGGGGACGAGTATTGAGAAGAAAACACGTAGCAAATATTTCTGACCACACGGCACTATCGCTGGCAGTCGTCTGAAAACCCGATTGCGCTAATGCCTGAGCGACGCGTGTAGAACCACTAAAGCCGTCCAGCACAGTCCGCACACCAAGCGGTGCGAGTGCTTCAAGAATGTGTGGCAGAATCTTGAGCTTCGAGCCGGCGTATTTGATGCCTTGTGTTTTGGGAACGGTGAGTGTATTGTTGCTACTCAGTTGTATTGTTTTCATTGCTGCCTTATGCCAAGTTAACATTCGTCATTGCCGATCGCTCAAGCTGTGGTGCTGACGGTACAAAGGGTAGTTCGACAATAAACGTTGAACCTTCGCCGTACAAACTTTCTACCCAAACGCGCCCACCGTGCAACTCCACAATTTTTTTGACGCTCGACAGCCCAACACCGCTTGACGATTCGCCACCAGTCGGTCGGGCGGACAGGCGTTGAAAAAAGCCGAATACTTTTTGTTTGTCTTCTTCGGTCAAGCCGGGACCTTCGTCGCGGATTTCTAAGCGTACCATACTGTGCGTCTTGAACACGCGGACAAAAATTTGTGTGTCGAAAGGCGAGTACTTTATGGCATTGCTCATCAGGTTGTCTATCATTTGCACAATGCGTCTCCAATCTCCCGAAATAGTACATTCCGGCTCGTACGTCCCTTCGATACGTTGTCCTTTGCGCTCTGCCGCACCTTGGTATTGCTCGGTCATTTCCTTAGATAATTCTGCTATATCCATCGCTTGCACATTCAATTCCAGTTTACCCAGTTGCAGTGCCGTGTTGTCTAAGAGGTCGCTGATAAGCCGATACATATTGTCAGAGGCGGTAATAATCATTTCCACTAATTCCGCCGCATTAGGTTTTGACAAAGCACCGCTCAGAAGAAGTCGAGCAAGCCCCAAAATAGACGTAAGCGGATTGCGGAGGTCGTGAGCAACAATACTCAAAAGTTTGATTTTAATTTCATTCTCCTGTTCTAATTGTGCATTTGTTTGCAGCACATCAAGCATTACAGCGTGCATACTCTGGGTTGACTCCAGAAGTGTTGTGAGTTGCTGTCTGCTTACGGAATCATTGTCCGTCGTGTCCAATGATTGAGAAGCAGTATTCAATGCAGAAAGGAAGTTTTTGAGATCATGCGCCGCAAGGTGCAGAAACTTCATTTTGACGGCATTTGCCTCTTCCAGTTCGTGGTTGGTACGTTGCAGTTGAACGATAGTCTCTTGCAGTTGAGTATTGGCTAATTGAATACTGTGTGCTTGCTCCACAAGCGTTTCCTGCTGGCGGGTAATTTCTGTATTTGCCTCCGACAGCGAAACATTCTTCTCGGTCAGCGCTTGCTCGGAGCGACGCTTGAGCGCATAACGGTTCAGGAGGAGAATAACCAGTAGTGTCAAAAATACAACACTCGCCATTAAGCCATAACGCCAGAACGCATCCAGCTTACGAGACTGCTCAAGCAACTGAATTTGCTGCTCTTTTTTTTCAGTTTCATATTCGGCATGAAGTTTCGCAATCTTCTCGTTATTTTCATTGGAAAAAATGGAGTCTCGTACAACGGCATACTGTTTGTAATAAGCTAATGCCTGTTTTTCTTGCCCTGATGTTTCGGCAATCTTCGAGAGTGTGCGCAAAGCCGACTCTTGAATCATAAGAAAATTTTCTTGCCGGGCTATTCTCAACGCTGCTGTTGCGGCTTCCAGCGCCTCCTTACCTTTGTCCATGGCAATATACAAATCAGCAATATTGGTCAAGGACATTGCTTCGCCTTCTTTATCGCCGATGTTTTTTGCAAGGTCAAGTCCACGCTGATAGTACAAAAGCGCTTCTTCATGCTTTTTGAGTTCCGTATAGACCACGGCTATTCCAATAACGGATGACCACATTCGCCGCGTATCCTGTAATTCTTCTTTAATCTTCAGGCCGCGCAAGTGATACTCAAGCGCTATTTCATAGTTGCCTTTATCGGCATTCAATGACCCCAGATTCGTGAGTAAAGATGATTGTGTCCGTTTGTCATTGATTTCCTCTGAAAGTTTAAGAGCGTCTTGGTAGTATCGGATGGCAATATCCGGCTGATGGCGGTTATCGTACACAATACCGATATTATTGAGCGCTTTGGTAACGCCTTTTTTGTTGCCGGTTTCTCGATAAATTTTCAAGGATTTTGTGTACAAATCCAGTGCGGGAGAAAATTTACCTTGTTTCCACAAAACAATACCCATGTTCATGCAGGATAACGCCACACCGTCGGTATAGGAAATTTTCTGAGCGAGTTCTTCCGCCCGCCGGGCAGAGAGAAAAGATTGCTCAAGACTGGACGGCAAGACTTCCACGGAGAATCTGTTGAGAAGATTGACCATCCCCGTATCACTTCTGCCGGAAACATCGGCAGCGCGGATGGCTGAAGCCAACGAATCTAAAAGTGGTGTTTGCGCATACATTGGCGAGGCGTACACGTACAGACACATCGCCAACGGCAGAATATTTATCAACCTGCAAGGGTACAAGACAAATATTCCGCATGATGCTGCGTATTGTTTCCTCATAAAAGGTACCTGAATATGCGTGATTGATAGTGGTGTGGAATCAATTTAGTAAAAACGTTCCACATTTCACAGGACGGTTCATCGGAAAAAAGGGACAGTTCATCGGGAGATTTTTGCCATAAAGCCCATAATAGCGTAAGTTACAGTCGGTTAAAGTACGCAAGCAGAATGTAATGCACGACAGAATTAAATACACGTAAGTCACCCATCGGGGAAAACAGCCCGAAAAGAACGCATGAGTAGTATGAATCAAGCCGAGAGAACACTACACGCCGTCATCGTTGATGATGACGAAATGATCCGCAAAACGCTTGTTTTGCTTCTTCAAGAATACTGTCCCGACATTAACGTTGTGGGAGAAGCATCGTCATTTCACGATGCCGTGCGCAGCATATACGACCACAAGCCCGACATGGTGTTCATGGATGTACAACTCACCGATACGACGGGCTTTGAAGTCTTGGATGCCTTCGATGCCAATGATTTTGCCGTGATTATGATGAGTTCCTACAGCCAATACGCGCTCGAAGCCTTCGATTATGACTCTAAGGGATACCTTCTCAAACCATTTGATGAAGAAAAACTCATCACCGCCGTAGAACGTGCACGTACAAAACTGCGACTGTTGCAAGAAGTACGCGACTACAAAAGTCGCTTAGAACTCCAGCAACAATTAGCGCCAACATCGGTCGTGATTAAATCCACGAAAGGCAATATCAATACCTATTTCACAGAAATTATTGCCTGTTCGGCACACTACGGCTACACCAGAATATCGCGGCACGCTCACGCGGCACTTCTTTCGATAGATATATTAGCAGAGTGGGAACATTGGCTGCCACAGAATATTTTCTTGCGTATTCACCGTTCGCATATCATTAACATACACCACGTTGCTCAGTGGGAACATGACGGAAAAGAAGGCATTGTGCGAATGTCGAACAGCGAGATACTACCAGTCTCGCGAGCACAAAAAGCAGATTTTATCCGTCGCGTGGCGGAACACCACCCAAAACTCAGTCAGTAATTCTTCTTTCTCATCTTGATTATGCTGGAGGGCTATATCAATGGAACAAACGACACACAATGCGATTGCCTACAAGAGAACATTCAGAAAATATGGAAACTCTATCATACGACCATATCGTCTGCTAAGGGTTCGATTCGCCCGCCTGCTCATTCGCACAGTTTCTACTCTTGCTCTTGATTACAATGTTTTTATACCGATGTGCAAACAGCTCGCCATTGCACTGATAGTCGTGTTTGCTCTCAGCACTGGTGCTACTCTATTTTCGCCATTGCATTATCTTCTTGAAACTATACTCTTCTTTGCAGCGACAGCCTTACTTATCAGTCGTACACAAGTTCACCAGCATCTCTTGAGAGCAGAAGAAAACGCCTCTACAACAAATGAATCCCTGCGCCAGGCATTGACGGCACAAAAAGAAGCCAAAGATAACGACAGAAAAATGTTGTCAGCTACACAAGAATTTTTTCGGTCGTTAGAGCATGATATTTCCGTTATTGTCTCGAACATGGACAGAAGTGCCAACGGAGAACAAACATCGGAATCGGGACAAGAAGTGATGACCGAACAGATACAGTCGGTATCGGATGCCTTTGCCCGCATTATGCACAAAATGGATCTCTTTGTGCAATCTATTCTTGACACCGGTGGCTCAACGCTCCGCTCTGCAATAGCCCTAGCGCAGCGTACCGAAGAGCTTTCCGAGGAAATGCTTCAGAACACCACCATACAAACGAAGTCCATTACATCGGCAATACAGCAGATGGAATCCGTTATGGGAACGAATACTGAATATGTCGCAATCGCTGTACAGGAATCGGCTCGTGCCAAACGTGAAGCAACCGAAGGCGGTTCGTCGGTAAATGAGATGATGAGCGGTATTCAAAGTATTACTGCTGCTATTACGCGCGTTTCAGACGCAATTACCGCACTGACCGAAAGCAGCACCGCAATAGGGGAGATGGCAATAGTGATTACGGAAGTTGCGGACAGAACAAATCTTCTGGCACTCAATGCCGCCATTGAAGCAGCACGGGCGGGCGTTCACGGACGCGGGTTTGCGGTTGTGGCAGACGAGGTACGCCTGCTTGCCGAACGCACACAGGGGGCTACCAAAGAAATCGCCAAAACCATTAAAAAAATACAGAACCAGATTGCCGTTGCAACCGAAGAAACGGAAATGGTACAATCGGAAATCTCTGAGCGTTGGAACGATGCGGAAAAATCAGAAAAATCGCTGCTCAACATCATTGACCGCATCAATTATATGGCAGATGCCATTGGGCGCATATCGCTGAACAATCAGGAACAAATTCAAGTAATGACCACTGTGACCGAAAGTGTGAATACTATTATTGCTATCACCGAGCATACTTCTATCACGATGGGCGAAACGGCGTGGGGAATTCAGGGGATAGAATCAATGATTAAAAACATTGTCACACTCACTGCTGGGCAATTTAAATCAAGCACCGGTCGCAGCCGGACAGCTCATGCGCATATACCACAACAAGACATGGCAATGCAGACGGTATCCTTGAATTAACCGTACTTATTCACCAGGTTTAGATTATTATTTTTTATCTCTTTGGAGTTGTATAGTATTATGGTAAAAGTACTTCCTGTAATGACGAATGACGAAATAACTCTTGTCCACACGACGTTCAAAAAAGCTCTCTATGTTTCTCAGAGCATTGGTGATTTATTTTACCATAGGCTTTTTGAAATTGATCCTTCTTTGCGACCATTGTTTTCTGACAATCTCACCGAACAGCGCGAAAAATTCATGTCCACTCTCAAAAGCATCGTTTTTAGTCTGAGGCAGTTGGATACGATTATTCCAATTGTTCGCGAACTCGGACAGCGCCATACATACTACAAAGTAGAGACACGGCATTACGAAACCGTTGGTACGGCTTTGCTCTGGTCACTTGAGCAAGGCTTGGGAGAAGATTGGACACCCGATACCCAGCACGCATGGTCATCAGCTTATACGTTAATTGCACAGATAATGAAAGACGCTTCGGTACACGCTTGAGTAATCTTATTCTATGACGACACCGTTTCGAGTTAGAACATCTTGAATTCAGAAGAGTGAACGTACAAACAATTTGACTTTAATTCATCCCCTGAGATATTTACTATCCTCAATCACCATTTTTTCTTTTTTTGGAACTACCTACTATGGTTACAACATCAGCCCCTCCAATGACAGCGGAAGAAATCACGCTCGTCCAAACAACCTTCACGAAAGTTTTGCACATTTCCGATGCCGCAGCTGATTTATTCTACAATCGTCTTTTCGAGCTTGACCCTTCGGTACGACCAATGTTCCCCAAAGACATTACCGAACAAAAGAAAAAACTGATGGCAACCCTCAAAACCGTTGTCTTCAGCTTGCGACAGCTCGACACGATTGTACCGGCTATCCGGGACCTCGGACAACGCCATGTACGCTATAAAGTAGAAGATCGGCATTACGAGACCGTCGGCGCAGCGTTGCTTTGGGCATTGGAACAAGGACTAGGCAAAGACTGGACATCGGACGTAAAAAGCGCATGGGTTTCAGCTTATACTCTCGTTGCCAAAACAATGAAAGATGCAGCTCAGACGGCTAAAAATTAATACATCTCGTTTAGGACTTTCGCCAATAGACGAGAGATGAGATTTCAATTGCAAAAGTCCTCTTTTTTACCTTTTCCACTCACCTTTGTTTACTTGATTTCATGAAAAACGCTCTTATTTCTATCGTGTTCTTTTCTGTAATGATGTTACTGACAGGCAGGACACTTGCTCAAATGCCAAGAACAATACCGGGCGTAGATAAGGACGGCAAAAAACCGCAAGTGATGGTACTGGGGACATTTCACTTTGACAATCCCGGATTGGATTACGTCAAATCTTCCGTTCCCGACATTCTGACGGCACAGCACCAAAAGGAACTCCGTGAGCTGTTAGACAAAATCAAAGCCTTCAATCCAACAAAAATTGCCATCGAGGTCGAACCCAAACACAGCGAGCGCGTGAACACACGATATTCGCATTACGTGGCAGGAGAAGATACACTCCGACGCAGCGAAACCGACCAAATTGGCTTCCGATTGGCGAAAGAGCTTGGGCACAAGTCTCTCTATTGTGTTGATGTAAAAAAGGATATGGACTTTAATGCTCTCCTGCAAACAGCGCAAACTTCCGGTCAGACAGATTTCCTTGGTCGGTTTCAACAAGCAATGGGATTTATTCAAGTAGAAACCGAAAAGATGGCAAAACTGCCACTTCTAGAACACTTTCGCGCTCAAAACAATCTGATTGACGGTGAACACGCACACAAGGCATATTTACTCATGGCAACGGTTGGTAAAGATACAAATTATACAGGAGCAAACGTTATTGCGGGCTGGTACGAGCGCAACTTAAAAATCGCCATCAATGTCTTGCGTATTATTAAATCACCGGAAGATCGGGTTTTGGTTCTTTTCGGCGCGGGGCATTTACCATTACTCTATCATTATTTCAAGTTTTCACCGGATGTGGAAGTCGTGAATGTGGAGAATTATCTCACATCAAACGGAACCCCAAACCCGACAAAAGGAAAATAGGAATCCTTCAAAGAGTACGTATTGAGAATACCGCACAACCGAACGATAAGATTTCTATGAGATTTCTACGCCTTCATAGGATGAATGGTTCTTCGGCTGCAATCTAAGGATTTTCTTTTTTTGATAAATATCACACAATTATGCCTGAACTTCAAGTAAAACCACGCTCTATGCAAGAACAATACCGTTCTTTAGGCGGCAGAATGCAGTCTGCCTCGTCATTAATTGAGCTTCATGCTACTATCGCTCAATTGAAGGAAGAAAATATCCTTCTTAGGCAGCAAAACAGATTGCTCCAGCACATCAGTGCCGAGCAGGATGATTTTCTGCTTATGATAGCGCATGACCTGAAAAACCCCTTGACCACGATTATGCTCGGCACATCGTTTTTGCAACAGCGCTGGCGTGATATATCGTTGCAAGATATTATGACCAAACTCAGGAAGATGCAAGAAAGCGCCTTCCATATGAAAGAAATGCTTAATCGCCTTCTGACAACATCAGCAGTCGAATCGGGAAAACTCACCACTATTCTTGAGCCTCTCGAAATTCTGAGTTCGATGGCATCGGTTGTGCATGAATATCGAAGCCGTGCTTCGGAGAAAGATATTATTATTCATCTCGACACCTCTCTTCCCGCTACTCACATCATGTCCCACAAAGGCATATTACGGGAAGTCATGGAGAATCTCTTGTCGAATGCGGTCAAATACTCGCCGAGCAATAAACAAGTTTGGGTGCGCATACTCGGAACAACGTACTCATCCTATAATGAACACCTTTTCGACAATATCCAACCGGAGGATGATGGCGCTTCCAATACAACGTGCAATTTCATTCGCATCGAAATTCAAGACGAAGGTCCCGGACTCACTTCGATTGACCAAAAGCAACTTTTCAAAAAATTCACCCGCCTTTCTGCCAAACCGACCGCCGGAGAAGATTCCACGGGACTGGGGCTTTCCATTGTCAAAAAACTTGTAGAGACCCTGCATGGACATATCTGGTGCAAAAGCATCTACGGACAAGGAGCAACATTCATCGTAGAATTTCCGGTTACCGACCGTTTACTAAACAACTTTTAGACTCAATGTCATTAAGTTAAGCGTAACTGCATGATGTATCGAGTCTTACTCATTCGCCCCCTTGATAAAGGGGGAACGGGGGATTTAGATTTTATGCGCCTTTCGACAAATCCCCCACTCGCTGCGCTCGTCGCCCCCTTTGT
>JANYDO010000321.1 GCA_025363605.1 Candidatus Kapaibacterium sp. | reverse complement strand
GCTCCCGCACTTTATTGAGCGTATCAAGACCGTGTGTTCGGCAGGAGCGATATTTTCCAAAGAACAGATTATCAACATCGTAGGACACATCGAATCTCTTGTCTCTAAAAATACAAATCAATCACCCGAAAGGGAATAACTACGAAGCGCTTTGATTTTCAATAATTGCCAAAAGCTCGGCAATGTCATTAAGTACAAAATCGGCAACGACATTTTGATTACCAAAGGAGTCGCCGTAGCGAGCAAAAGCAGTCTGCATCCCCACATTTTTTGCGCCGACCATATCGCGGTCTGCCCAATCACCGACCATAATTGCGTGCTGCGGCTCTACACCCAGCTTTGCCAATGCGGTCAAAAAGGGTTTCGGGCTTGGCTTACGTTCTTTGGTGTCGTCGAAGGTAACGACGGCATCGAAAAAGTGGTGAAAATTGATGTACGAAAGGCGTAGCCATGCTTCCAGAGTTGGGGCATCGGACACAACGGCAAGTTTAATATTGCGCTTCACCAATTCTATCACCGTCGCCGTCGCGTGCGGATAAGGCTTGAGCGAGGCTTCGCGGGCGCGGCGATAAGCAATAATGCCCGCCGAAAGAATTTTATAGTCCACCCGCCCTAATGCTTCATGCAAAAGCTGGTCGAAGACGCGCTGATACTCAATGCCCTGCTCATTATAGATGCGGTCAATGTGTGACTTTATTTGGTCAACTGTCAAGTCAAAGCCGGCATCAATCATTGCTGTCACAGCCGCATCAATAGCGGTGCGCTTCATAGCCATAAAATCAACAAGCGTGTTGTCGAGGTCGAATACTACTGCTTTGACCATGAATATTTCCTCAAAAAATTATTGAATCCGAAAGGTAAATGTAATGAAGCCGATCATATCTTTGCCATCGCCCATTGGATTGAACTGCCAGCGCCGCAGCGCTTCCATCGCGGCTCGTTCCAAAGCAGGTTCGCCCTTTTGCATGGGCAGAATCATACCGACACTACCATTGGGCAGCACGGTAAATCGCATTTTAATTTGCGCAGAAGTCGTGATGCCTGCCGGATATTTCGGGAGTTCTTTATGCAACACCACACGGTTGCCACCACCACCCCAATCTAGGCTATAGCCCTGACCACGCCCCGTGCCGGAGCCAAAGCGCCCCAAGCCTTCGCCTTCGGATGTTGCGGGAACTGTTGTCGAACCAACATCCGTTTTATTTGCTGCGTTATCAGCAATTTTTGCGGGTTTTTCGCTTGTTTTTGCGTCATCTTTTACGGGCTTCACCAGAGAGAGTTGCGTGTATTCACGGGGCTTTACGGTAGATGTTTCTTCGGTTTTGATGCTGGACTTACGCGCGTCCTCAAGCGGTTCAGGATTTTGTCGGGCTTTGCGAACAGCACCTTCGGCGGTGAGATTGCCTGCGCTGGGGAGATTGGGATTACCTGTACCAAACTGTAAAAGCTGAATCGGGATGGACTCGCGCTTGGGTTGCCGAATGTATGGCGTAATATCAAGAAGATTCAACGTAAGCAGCAGCAACGCCAAAACACACAAAGCAACGCTAAAACCAATAATCGTGTGCCGCCGCCGCCGCTCCTCTCGGTCAAGCGTATCAAGCTCACGATCAAGCCGACGGCGTGCCGTTGAGCGCCCGTGCGGTTTCTGCTGCCCATCAAGGATAGACAACAATGCATCGTCGGGAAAGTACGTTTCCAGTTCGTCCATATCGTAGCGGGCGGTGTCGGTTTCCATTGCGGTTTTGAGCATTTAAGGGGCTTGGAGGTAGCAAGATGCTTTCTGAAACTTGTCACACACAAGCAATCATCCTGCAATTTAGCAAAATTCGGGGAGTTTACCGCAAGCGCCTTGCCAAAAGCAGTCTTCAAAGTGCCTATCGCAGACGGACAACCCAGCTACCGACATAGCCTAAACGCTCGGCATCACGCTCGGCATCACGCAAGGTATTGTACAAGCCAAATCGGACGCGGTACATTGTCTGCCCGCGAATGACTTGCGACGTTACCATTGCATTGACCATACCACGCTGCTTCAAGCGTTCCACCCAATCTTCGGCATCCGCAATGGAAGGGGAAGCATAGACCTGAATAGCAAAGACACCGCTTATTTGCTGCGTTTTCTGGCGTTCTAGCGCTGCAGGCTGTGAAGAACGGTTCTGCTTCGCGATTGTCGTCGGCTTTGGGGAAACAGGCACTTCTTTGGTAGTAGTAGCAGATTGCTTTGTTGTCGGATTCGTGCCTGTTGGCGTTTTTGTTGCGGCTGGTTTAGCTTCTGGTGCGCTTGCAGGCTTCGTTGGTTGTTTTGTTGTCGGTGGCGCTTGGGATGATTTTTCTTGTGCCGGCTGTTGTTTTTTGTCGGCTTGAGTGTTTGCAGCAAGCGTGGATATATCTTGCCCGACGTTTGCGCTGCCGCTACTTTTAGTTGCCGCCCCACTGATTGTTGTATTACTTTGACTTTGTGGTACACTTTGTCCAGTAGCGGTGTTTTGTGCCGGATAGGGCTGTTTATCTTGAGAAATTACCGTAGCTTGGCCGCTCTGGACAATACTCTGTACTGAATTGGCAGATGGCGCAGTTGTTTGATTTGGTGCATTGTTATTAGCAAGCTGTTGCGTACTATTACTCTGCGATTTTTTTGTGAGATCAAGAAGAGCAATGGCTGTGCTATCTTGCGGAACAGCCTTTGATTGGTCTCCCGTGAGAGTAGCCCAGAGATTTCGAGCGCCAGAACCAAGAGTGGTTTTGCGCACGAGCATATATCCCGATGCAACAAATGTGGCAAGTATTACGCCCGCAACCGAGGCTGCAATAGCGTTCCGTGACCACGCATTTTTCGGTGGAGTGGTCTTGGGTGTAGCTTGGGCGGCAGCTTTTGCTGCATCTTCTTTACGTTGCTCTTCTGCGCTGGGAATCGTAATGACCTTGCGTGTGCCGTCTGTGCTTGCGTTCTCGGAAAGAATCGTTTCTCCGTTACCAAAGACAGGCGGTATGTATGCTTCGTGCGCAGGTGGAATAGGAGTTGTCTCAATATTGCTATCCATCGGCACATCAGCGGCAGAGCTAGTGTCTTTCACTGAATCATTTTCTTCTGCGAAGCTGCTGTTATCAAGAGCAAGTGAACTTGCGGCAGGTATGCTAACAGGTTCGTCTGCGATAACAGTTGGAAGTGCAGGTGCTTCTGAGGATTGATTTGCAGGGTTTTCCGTGACTTGCTTTTCCAATGATAGTATTTCCACTGGCTCCGCATCGGCAACGGAAGAAATATCACCCGACAAAATCGCAGGATGTTCAGCAGCTTGCACTGGTTGGTGAATAAGTTCACCTTCCGTAGCATTCTGAGGAATAGCTTCCGACGGCGACACTGCTATATTCTTGGTAGGTTTTTCTCCACCGAATCTACCAAGACCAAACGACTCATTATCATCGCCAAAGCCGCTTCGTGACTCGTCGCTGAGAAAGTCATGGTGTTTTGTATCATCAATTTCTATCATAACCGCTTGAAATTCTTTGGAAGTAAATGCTGTCTTAGAACGTCATCACAAAGCCTACTGCAATAAATATGCCACGCTCTTGATAACCTTGCCAGAGGAAAATAGATTGATTCAGAAGATTTGTGCCACGCGCATAAACACTAATAGCGTTGGTAATTTGATATTCAACTTTGAGACGAAGGTCGAAGTAAGCGGGAAGGTTTTTTGCCGAACCTATTGTCGTAACAGGTCGCTCTGCCACATAGACACCTTCCAGAACAGAATGAAACTGCGGCAGCCACTGGCGACGATATTGTAAAGAGCCGTCAAAGGGTGCGAGATACGGTAGAAGGAGGTGAGGAGCGGCAGTAGAATTCCGCGCTCCTGAGGCACTAAAGCGCACGTTCATTCGGGCAACAAGGTTATCTTGATTGGTGAGCCGCCCGTCAAATTCGGCGAAAACACGAACGGTGCTTGTAAGAAAGAAACTTGGACTAAATGCACCGCTTTTATCGGCAACTCCAAAGACCATAGCAGAATTGAGGCTTTCAGCGCCTCCACCAATAACGGCAGTAAGATATTGCGAGGGATGAACGCGCACCAAGGCTGCAATATCATATCCAACCGTTTCAAAAGTATATTCAAGTATTAGAGGTTGAGAGGGGAAGCTGATATTTGCTGTGTATGGATTCTGAAGGAGCGCTCGCAAAAAACTATTCGGGCGAATACCCGTAAAAGCTGATAGTTCGAGAGTAAGTAGGCTACTGGCTGCAAAAGCCGCTTTCAGACTTGCAGAGGGGCGTAGTATATTCTCGAATCCGGTCGAAGCAATATGTGCGCCGACTTCTGCCGAGAGGGAAAAGTCGGACACATTATACCCCGCAAGAATACTTGGCGCAAGCCAATATCTTTCTGTAAGTGGTCGGTCTATCGCGCTTTGCAACTGTACATCTGCCTTGCCACCGAGCGAAAAAGTCCCCAAGGAAGTTTTTGCGGCAATATGTCCATTGACCAGCGTGTTTTCATGCACACCACCGAGAAGAGCGCTTTCCACCGATGCACCCATATCGTATTGCCAGCCCTCGAAATTCCCGACTGTCTGCACTCCGGCTTCCAGATTGAGAACATTACGCTGTGGTGCGCTTTCGGGAAAAGCAGTGCTATCGGCACCGAAGAATTTGTAATTGCGATTTCTCACTCGAAGACGTGTTTCGGTGCGGCTTCCACCGAAAAAGAAAAATTTTTCGGGCGCAAGATAGCTTGATTCAATATCTGCATGAATGTCCGTGAAATCGGTATTAGGGCGGTATCCATTGGAAAATACTGCTCCGGCATTGGCGTTCAGGTCAAAATTGCCGAACACGGCTCTGTATCCTGCTTTCACGCTTGGCGTAATGAACATTCCAAATTCCCCCTGCACAAATCCATTTTTTTCTTGTTGAGCAAGCAACGTGCGGCTTATCGGTGCGGCGGGCAAAAGCGTGAATGGCTGCTTGTCGAGAGGATTGAATCGGCTTATCTGTTGAAGCGTTAGTTTCGGAATAGGCTTGGGAACTTGCTTTGCGCCACCGGGAACCTCCAACGATTCCACGCCTGTTATCACAAACTCCGGTAATTCTAGGGGCTGCACAGCTTTAGTTTTATCTGGCTTATTGTTCTCTGTTTTTTCCGGCGGCGGTGTTTGTGCGCGGGCGTGTCCGAAAAGCAGTGTTGCGCTTACTACCAGAGCAAGCGCAACATTGCGGAAATACAGACAATATTCAAAAGCAAGAATCATGCAAAGGGCATTATTGATATAGAACCGAGAAGAAATAATTGGCAAAAGCTATCGTGGAATAACGTGAATCGTAGTAGAATACGACCGCGCCAAGGACAAGAGCAATCAGGAATAAACCAATGATATAGACGTGCGAAGACCGAACATCATAAATAATAGCAGTACCTCGCAACATTCGGTAAATGCACCAAAGTATAATGCAAAGAATCAACAAAAGAGAAATCAACGTGTAGGTGTCCGTTGTGAAAACGCGGTATAAACCAGCAGTCATAACGAGCAAAAATCCGATTGGCAAGAATGCCCAAGTGCTAATCACGAAAGCATCACCAATGAAAATACGCGATTTCACAAAGAAGGAACACGCCCGAATAAGCAGTGTTAGAAAACCAATACTTAACAAGAAGATGGCTGTTGCCACCAAACATGATGCCCAAGGCTGCCAGATGATAGTATTGATAAACTCTTTGATTGTGTTCGATGGAATTAAATGCGTGATGACATAATCTAATAAATAGCTAAAACGCAAGAAGTAGAGAATGGACGCGACGATTAAGCCTAAAGTAGCTGAAAGGACAATCGCAAGGGAAAACGTCCCCGCATTGGAGAGGATACGCTGGTCACGAATGTCGGCATAGAAATTATACGGACGTAAAAGCGCTCTAATTACATCTTCACGGAAGCGACGCGAAGTATTAATCAGCACAAAAAACAGGAGAATAAAACCAATGCTCATCACAGTAAAAAGCACGGGTACTTCTGCTTTGTAATTACCTGTTTCCAGTACCGGCTCTTTCTCATCATTAAATAAAGCCTTCATCATTTGGTATTGCAAGCGTTGGTCGCGGGCACGTGATACCAATCCGCTGGTCGCGATATATTGCTCAGGATTATTAGTATTCAGAAGTGGGCGTTCGGTGAGATAATCGTTAAATGAATTGATAATAACATTATCGCAAATTTTATATTCCTGCAAAATACGGAACCGCTGCCGAATATACCGTGCGTGTGCATCTACTGAAAGAGGATCGGAATAACCTTTGTGATTATCGGGTTGACTCAATTTTCCGAAGCTGAAAACGGTCAATTTTTTTTGACTGAGAGCTTGTAGTCGAGCGGCTTCGGTGCGAAAATCCTGTATATCCTCGTTGTGCATGGAAAAGACAATGAAATCCAAACCATCAACATCAAGGCTTTGAGTTCTACCATGAACAGTTTTGTATAACAATTTAGCAGAGACATTGCGCGTTATCTCTCGAATCTTTTGTGAAAAGAGCGTCTGCTCCGGTTTACCCTCCGCCACTTCGTCACTTATACCAAAGGCAAAAATGGACGGCGCATTCTCGTAGGCGGTAATATAATCTTTGAGTATTGTTTGGGCTGTGACAATGTAATTATCTTTGCCCAAAATGGATGTCGGTACGCCGCGGACCGGCAAATCGGTCATAATAAAAAGCCCGTATTTGCTGGCAAGATACGTTAGATATGGATGTGACGCACTAAATCGCATACGGATTACATTCGCACCCAGCGTTTTGAGCGCAATGACATCTCGTTCATATTCTTCCATATTTATCGTAGCCCCACCACTATTGCTATCCTCAATATAGTCAACTGCTTTAATATTCATTGGCTGACCATTGACCATAAGAACAGTCTTATCATTTACTTGTTCTGCTTGAGCCTTGTACAACCCGATTGAGGTGATATAATCATCAACAATTTCACCATTACGGCGGATATGAACGACCAGTGAGTACAAATTAGGCGACAAAGGAGACCAAAGTTTTGGTGCTGTAACGGCAAGTCCAAGTTTAACTTGTGCATTGCGATTGGCGCTAATCTCCACCACCGTCGGTGTGGCGCGGGCAACAACGATATTCGTGTCATCAAGTGAACGCAACTCGGCAACGACTTCCACCGTCGTTTTTTGAAGCGAAACTATCTGTGCGGGTTTTGTCGAGTCGGCTTGTGTGGTTTGGTAGAGATTACCAGAGACAAGCGAAGTCGTAATCTGAATATTTGCACTATTAAAATCGTTGCCGTTAAATGTCGTTTTTGTATCAACATTGCTTAGAAAAACACTTGGCATTCCTACCAAAAACAACTCTCTGATAATTCCCCCGAAGGCTTTCGCATCGTGAGGAATAGCGCGAAGTGGCACAGTGCTGGAAGCATCGAGCTGGTTATTGATAGCAATTTCAAGAGTATTATTCCCACTGACCAAATAGGAGTCCGGAATACGAATACCGAAAGGGAAGCCACCTCCGACGTGACTTTGGAGATATTGCCCATTCACATAGACTTCCATTCGGTAGTTGCATCCCAGCGAATAGAGCTGCCATTCATATTTTTTGATGAGCGTTTCATCTATCACAAATGTCCGGCGATAACGAAATTCGTCCCCAGAGGTCTCAGAATAGGGCAAGGTCACGCGTTGCCATTCCGGCTCAGAAAGCGAGGAACGCTGCCATTCTCCGGCAAGCGGCACAATGAGACGTTGATTAGAATGGGTCATCAATTTGACCTGCTCAGGTGTCAACGGGGTATAGCGCCCATTTTGTGCAAACGTATATGGACTAAAAGCAAATTGTGCTACGGCAAAATTTACTACCGACAATCCTAAAAGGATAAAACGGGCAAACCGCCCGGAAAGAAACGGTGCAATCATAATTACTAGAGATTTTAATTACTGTGCTGTTGGAAAATATTATCCAGAGTAATGCAAAGATACTGTTCGTACCAGCATTTTCAAACGTCGAATTTTGTTACAAGGCTATTGGCGAGGTTGTCGGAACAATGCGCCGATATAGCCAGAACACCAACCATCCCACCAAAGCCCCCCACAATGCGCCTCCCAGAAGGTCAAGTGGGTAATGAACACCACAATATACCCGCGAAAACGATGCAACCACCGCCCAAACAAATACCACCTTGCCCCACCGCCCGTAGCATAATGCAGCCAGCATCGCTCCGACAAAATTATTAGCAGCATGACCGGAAGGAAAGGATTTACCCGTACCGCAAGGCACAAGCAAATGAATATCCGTAAAGCTATGGCAGGGTCGGGGACGCAAAATTAAGTCCTTCCAAAAGGTTACGCTTTGGTCGGCAATAGCTATAGCCACGATTACCAGCAAAATAAATATTTGGTCGCGCACCGTACCACGCCATAACACCCCCACAACATACGCCAAAAGAACAGGCAAAACATAGCTGTTTGACGTGATGACGGGCATGATGCTATCAAAGAACGAATTCGCCAGAGTGATATTTCCAAGGCGAAAAAGCCATACATCGAGGCTCTGCAATCCATCAAGCATGATGTGATGAAAATGGTATGTGGAGAGATGATTTCAAAAGAACGTTTCAAAGATACCACGAAAACCGCTAAATTGATGGGAAAATCGTACCTCTTTCTTTACTCTTTGCAGCAGAGATTCATGCTACAAATTTCTTTTCGCTTGCGCCTAACCCTCTGGTACACAGTCGTTGTGGCTGTACCGCTTGGTTTAGTGATTTTACTTGCCTATATCACCGTCCAGCGTGAACTGAATGATAACCTTGATTCATCATTGCAGCGCGTCTCTGAATCGCTGGATTTTATCATTCGCAAAAAGCAGAGCGAAACACAGCAGCCCCTTTTGCCCGCCCAATCGGAACGCTCCGGCTTAGAGACACCGCGCCGCGACAAAGGAAAAGTAAAGAAGGTTGACTATTTCGAGTTTTTCCGCGCTGAGGAACGTCGCCGCTTTGTAGGACCAATTCTCCCACCAAAAGACACCTCTGCACAGCGCGAAGAGCAAGCAGACGTAGTTTGGTCGGCGGTCTATGAACATATTTTGCTCAATCCCAAAAATTACTTTATCCAAGTTGCCGACACAGCCGGAACGATTGTTTGGCGCTCGGAAAATCTTCAGCAGCACAAATGGCAACTTCCCTTGCCATCCCTCGGTATGCTTCCGGGCGACGCTTTCCCTTTTCGCTATACTATTCCTACATTTCCACTTGGCAAACAGCGTTTGCGGGTCTTTGTCTATCACACCAGCACCGTGCAAATGTCCGTCGGCTATCCGGTGGATGAAATCGAAATCACGCTCAACGATCTCTTTTCTTCGCTGCTCGTAGCCGCACCTATTGTGCTGTTTTTGGCAATGATAAGTGGTTGGTTTTTGGCTAAATATTTCGTGCAGCCAGTGGAAGAAATCACGCGCCTTGCTGACGACATCACCGAGCACAACCTCAGTCAGCGTCTGCCCGTGCGCCGCGTCAATGACGAAATTTCGCGGCTTACCAAAACACTAAACGCCATGATTGGTCGCTTAGAGCGCTCCTTCGCACAAATACGCCAGTTCACCGGCGACGCATCGCATGAACTTCGCACACCGCTGGCAATTCTGATGGGCGAACTCGAAATGGCATTGCACTCCAAAAGGACGGCACACGAATACCAAGAAATTATTGCCAGCGCCATCGAAGAAGTAAGCCGACTTTCGCAAGTCGTCAAGAACCTTCTGGAACTCTCGCGTGCTGACGCGGGGCAAGTACCGCTCGACCTCAAAGACCTCAACCTCAGCGCACTCTTGGAGGATATGGTCGAGGACGCAATGATCCTTGCCGAAGAGAAAAATATTCTTGTTCGCTCCACCATTGAACCTCGCGTGATGCTCCACGGCGACAAAGTCCGCCTGCATCAAGCACTGCTCAACATCGTGGACAATGCCGTGAAATATACCCAGAGCGGTGGAAATATCACCATTTCCCTGCGCGTACAAGACCATGAAGCTCTCGTCTCGGTGAGCGATTCCGGCTTCGGAATCCCGGAAGAAGATATTCCCTATATTTTCGACCGCTTTTATCGTGTTGATAAATCCCGCTCGGCAGAAATTAGTGGGCATGGTTTGGGTTTGTCCATTGTTCGGTGGGTCGTAGAAGCACATCGGGGAAGAATCAAAGTAACCAGCACCGTCGGAAAAGGAACTATCTTTTTCCTCTGGCTCCCGCTTGAAAACCCTGACATGAAGCCTCTGGACACACATCAAGCGCTGCAAGAAGCATAGGAACATGGAGCAACAAAAGCACGGCAAACCGAATATCAAACCTGCTTATTTTACAGAGTATTTTGTAAGTGTCGTTATTGAAGTATAATCCCCTTTTCAGTACCGTACACATATTTAGAAAAAAAGTTCTTTGAAAGTTGAAGACCATACGCACGTGGCGTAGATTTGTAGTGGAATCATCACAAACCATCTACAACCCAGCCACGAGCATATGACCAATACGCAATATAGACA